>JBOGXT010000053.1:0-7230 GCA_050694635.1 Thermoleophilaceae bacterium | reverse complement strand
GTGACCGAAGCACAGCTCGACGCCGTCGCCGACGAACTCAACGACCGACCACGCAAACGACTCGGCTTCGCCAAGCCGACCGAACAGATCGCCGACCTACTGTTGCAATGACCGCTCGAATCCGCCGTTCCGCTGGCGGGACACCGCCGGCGGGCCGGCAGGTGACTCCACAGGGCAGGGTCGGCCCTAGCAGAGGACGCCATGCCCCAATCGGCAGCCGGGCGCAGGCGTCGAGCAGGTTGCGGGTTGGCCTGCGGCGAGTGCGCGGTCCGGGACGGATGATCTGCACCCGAGGCTAACTGCGCGTGCTGATGTGCCAGTGCGGCGCATCGGAGCCGCGCCTCGTTCCATCGGTTGGCCGAACCAGATCGCCACCCCGTTCCCGGTCGGCTGCCCTGGGTCCCCGATGGTGCCGTGGTGATGCGCAACGTCGAGCTGGTGCAGTTGCATGATCAGGTTGCCGTCGACCAGCACCTGTTCGTACTCCGGTCCGCCATGGCCGCTCGTAGCGCCGAGCACCCCCTGGTACCAGAGACTGGACTTCTCGACATCCGCGACGACGATCATCGGCTGCGGCCGCACGGAAGGAACGGTGGGCTGGCTCATGGCCGCACACTACCCCTGGGCGGCCGGAGGATCTTGTACGAGCGGAGATCCGACTCGGCCGGCGCGACAGGACTCAAGCACGATGCGCCGAGCAGCAGCCCGCCCACCACGGAAATCGGTCCTCGCGTGGCGAACGGCTTGACGTCGGCGTGGGCGTCGCGGTAGGGGATGAGCCGCTGGTCCCCCGGCGAGCGCGGCCAGCGACGCTACCTGGAACTGACCGCCCGCACTGTGGTGCCGTTGGCGCCAGCGAGTTGGCAGATCCTGGCAACGGAATGCGAGTCGCTGGCGACCCCACTGCCCGACGTCCTCGAAACCGGGGGAACTCCAGGTGGACGACAGTGCTGCTCCTGTGGAGAAGCGGCTGCGCGTGCGCTGGCGGGTTTGCGCCCGTTTGTCGTGCGATCGAGACGACCTCGCCTTGATCACGGCTCGGCTCGCGCTGAGCTGGGCGCGTTCGTGTCCTACAAGGCCCGTGACCGACCGACGCCGATCGCCGGCCCGTCGGGTCAGCGTGCGTCGGAGAGCGGGCGTTCGGACTGCTGGCGGTCACGACCGTGACGGGCAAGCCGAGCGCCTCAACGCGATGGGGGAGGTCGCGGCGAAGCCAGTGCGAGACGCGCGCCGGAAGCGTGGAGATGATGACTCGTCGAACACGCCGCACTCGACCTCCTGCTCCACCGCGGCGAACGGATCGCTGTCGCCGATGGTTCCCTCGACGTGCCCACTCGCGGCCCCGTCGAGCAGCGGTAGGGCGAGCTCGAGCGTGGTCGCGGCCTCCTCGGTCTGCGGGTCCCAGTAGGGGCGCGGCACCAGCAGGGTGAAGCTGCACGGGGAGCGGCGGGCACGCGCGCGCGCCTCGTCGAGCAGCCTCGGCGTCGCCGCGGTTCGGTGAGCCACCACCAGCACGCGCGTGGGCGCTGCCGACGTCATCCCGCCGTGATTGTCGCATCGCTCCTCCGCCGACAGGGGCTCAGCGCGCACGCCGGACCAAAGCCGCCGGGGGTCCCGATCCCCAGGAACCATCACGCCGGCGAGCGTTCGCGGGAATCGGCCCGGCGCCCGTGTCCTCGGTCCTACGCCTTCTCGGTCGGCTCGGCAGGTTGCAGCGCGCCCGCAGCGGGTGTGTAGACGCTCTCGTGCCCGTCGTCCCAGCGGATGCGATAGCGAGGGTGAGCCGTCCCTTGCACGACCTCCTCGACGACGCCCGTCCGGGGCGGCCGCTCGGTCGACTCGGACTCGACCTGCACACGATCTCCGGAATTGAACTCCATGCCCTCTCCTCCTGACTGGCCTCCCTGCAGGTGATACCACGGCCCGCACCCGAGCCGCCCCCGCTCCCCACGAGCTCGGGGCACGCCGCGCGGAGCCCGGCGGACGGGCTACCGCGCGCGCCACCGCTCGGCGCACTCCGCCCGGGCGTCGGAACGCCTCCCGGTCGACCGTGATCAGGCTGCGCCGCGTCCCTCGGGCGTGAGGCTGCTCCACACCGTAGAGGCGAGCGCGCCCGGGTCGGGGCCGTCGTGCAGCTCGACGCGGACCACCCACTTCACCCACTCGAACCCGCGCCGGGCGGGCGCGACCAGCCGGACCGGCGCGCCGTGCTCGTGTGAGAGCGCCTCTCCCCCGACGCCGGTGGCGAGCAGCAGCCTGCGGGCCTCGCGCAGCTCGAAGCTCCAGCGATAGCCGGTGTGGGAGATCACGCGCACGTGGCTCGCGGCGGGCAGCGGGCCGGCCCGATCGAGCAGGCGTGCGAGGCGCACGCCGCTCCAGCGCTGGCGCGAGTAGAAGCCACCGGTGCAGTCGAGCGTCGCTACGAGCCGGTCGCCGGCCCGAAGCTCTGCGAGCGGCAGGCGCAGCGGACGGGCGACCAGGCCGCGCAGCTCCAGCCGATAGGAGGCTTCGTTCAGCGGCCGGGGGCGGTCCGCGACCCACGAGGTCGAGGGAAAGGCGTTGCCGGCGAACGAGCTGGCCTCGTAGGAGCCGGTGAAGCGGCGCCGCCCACCGCGCAGGCCGAACCCGGCCGACACCGGGCGCTGCAGCTCCCAGACGAGATAGGACCCGACGGCGACTGCCCCCGCCCGCAGGAACTGCCGCCGCCCGGCCAGGTCCCGCCGCCGGAGCGGCTTTGCGCGCACGACCGCGTGGACGGTCACGGCGATCGTGAGCACGACCCCGAGCGCGAAGTGCCAGTTCAGCAGGCTGTAGCCACCCGCCGAGAGCTGGGCGCCGCTCGACCATCCCACCCCCGACAGCAGCGTCGCCGCCACCACGGTGACCGCGGCGGCGCCCGCCGCGGTACGGCGGTCCCAGCGCGCCGGCTCCGCGAGCCGTCGCCACACCCGCCGCAGCTTCCAGCCCAAGACGGCCGCGAGCGCGAAGCCGCCCGCGCCATGCACGGCGAAGATCCAGGCGTCGCCCTGCTGGCCGGCGAACAGAGTCATTACGCCGGTCGCGAACAGCAACCCGACGAGCAACGCCAGGCCCCAATCGGTGGACCGCGGCGTCACAGCACCCGAGAGCGTACTGAGCCCTGAACCTCGAGCAGCTCGACCGCTTGCGACGGCTCGCCGGCTGGGCGCTCCCGTAGGGAGCGGACCGAGTGAGGTCGCTCCGGCTATGCGCGCCCGCGCCCCTGCTCGTAGAGGTCGACACAGGCGACACACATCGGCCACGGCGGGTTCCACGGGTAGCCCGTGACGTCCTTGCCGCAAGCGCCCTGTCCGCCGCCCCCGCCTCCTCCGCCGGCCGACGTCAACGCGCCGATCGTGCTCGTGTCCGCCGCGCGGACGCCCGCGTAGCACGAGCGTAGGCGAGGCGAAGGTCGGTCGCCTCCGCCTCCCTACCACGGCCGCTCAGCGGCGAGCGATCCGGCGGCTGCGACGCTCCCGCGCCCGCCGGCGGGCCATGCTCACGCTGACGTTCATCGACGCAGCGGGCAACCGCCGCACGCTGACGCTCCGCCGCTGACGGGGCCCCCGTCCTGGCGACAGCCGCGCTCTCGGTCCGCGGCCCGGCTCCACGATCCCTCGGCCGGGTCGCTGGGTCACAGACGATCGACCTCATCACAGCCGCTGGACGACGTCAAGCGCGTCGGCGATCACGAAACCCGTATCGCCGAGCGCGAAGCACGAGCCGCTCGACAGCACCTCGAGAGGGCGTGCGCCGACCTCAGCTTGTGCGTCGAGCGGGCCGGCCGCGGGCTGCCGGTTTCGTCGACAAGGAGAGTCCCGACGCGGCTGCTCGTCGTCCGCGGGCGAGACGGTCTACCGCTGGACCGGCAATACGCACCGACCCAGATACGCGCCGGCCCAGCTACTGTCGGCACGCGCTGTTTTGCCCTGCTCGGCAGGAAGGAGCGAGCCGCGCCCGGGATCGAGGGGCTGAGCGTGAGAAAAGGCTAGGCGGAGGTGCCGGTGCGGCCGGGCGGTTGCTCTGGCATAAGCTTCTGCCATGAGCGCGTCGCGGGCCAAGGTCAGCCGGCACGAGTGCGAGATCGGCCGGTGGGAGACGGTCTCGCGGGCGGCCGCACCGAGGCTTGGCCAGCACGTGCTCGGCTACTGCGGCTACGAGGAGGTGACCGTCGGCTTCAGTCGTCGCCGCGAGCTGCCCGCGGGTGAGGTGGTGCTGATCATCGGCTTCGGCCCGAAGCTCGAGACGAGCTACCCGCACCGGGCGCCGGACCGCGTCGCCCACCACCGCTCGTTCGTCGCCGGGCTCCATGACACGCACTGCTTCGTAGAGTCGCCCGGAACCCAGGCCGGCATTCAGCTCAACCTGACGCCGCTCGGCGCCTGCCTGCTTCTGGGGGTGCCGATGCACGAGCTGACCAACGGCGTGGTCGAGCTCGACGACCTGCTCGGCGCCGACGGCGAGCTGCTGGTCGAGCGGCTCCACGACGCGCCCGGCTGGGAGGCGCGGTTCGAGCTTCTGGACAGCGCGCTGGTGCGCCGGCTCGACGCGGCGCGGCCCGCCTCCCCCGATGTCGCCTGGGCCTGGCGGCGGCTGATCCAAAGCGGTGGCCGCCTGCCGGTGGGCGAGCTCTGCGCCGGGCTCGGCTGCAGCCGCAAGCACTTGCTGCGCCGCTTCATGGAGCAGGTCGGCGTGGCGCCGAAGACCTACGCCCGCGTGCTGCGCTTCCAGCGCGCCGTGCGCATGCTCGGCCACCGCGATGGCGCGAGTTGGATCGACGAGCGCGAGCGCGGCGCCGGGCGGGGGATGGGCTGGGGCGAGATCGCGCTCGAGTGCGGCTACTTCGACCAGGCGCACATGAACCGTGACTTTCGCCAGTTCGCCGGCGCCAGCCCCGGCGAGTTGGCCGCGAGCCTGCTCCCCGACGGCGGTGGGCTCGCGGGTTGACGCAGGTCACATTCGTCCAAGACGCGCCCGCGCCGCCCTCCTAGCCTGGCGGGGCACTCGGTCAAGCACCCGGGAAGGAGACCGCGATGAGCGAAGTGGCAGGCGCCGTAACGACTCAGTCGCGCGCGACGGCCCCCAAGATCTACCCGTGTCTTGGCTACCGCGACGCCGAGGCGGCGATCCGCTGGCTGTGTGAGGCGTTCGGCTTCGAGGAGCGGATGGTGCACCCGGGCGAGGATCGCGAGGTAGCCCACGCCGAGCTCAGCCTCGGCCCGGGGATCGTCATGCTCGGGTCGGCTAGCGACGACGTGGCGGAGGTCGATACCGATGCCTTCACCGCTGGCGGCGAGCCAGACTTCTCCCGGATCGCGTTTGCCCTGTACGTGGCGGTCGGGGACGTCGACGCGCACTGCGAGCGCGCCAGGGCCGCCGGTGCGGAGATCGTCCGCGAGCCGACGGACACCGACTACGGCTCGCGCGAGTACGCCTGCCGGGACCTCGAGGGCAACGTCTGGAGCTTCGGCACCTACCGGCCAGCCGCGGGCTAGTCGGACCACTGCGACGGTGGGCTGAAGGGAGCGATTGCATGACAGGCGAGCTGGCCTTCTTCAGCCTCGGCGTTGAGGACGCCGAGGCTGGGCGGGCCTTCTACGAGCGGCTGTTCGGGTGGAGGTTCGAGCCGGGGCCATCGGGGGAGGGGTTCGTGGTCACCTCGGCTAACGTGCCGGGCGGCATTCACGGCGGCGACGCGGGGGCGTCTCCATACGTGTTCTTCGAGGTCGATGACATCGAAGCGGCGATCGCGCGTGTGCGCGAGCTCTCGGGTCGGGTCGAGGAGGTGGACCACGCGGACGACGAGGAGTCAACTGCCGGGTTCGGACGCTTCAAGCTCTGTCGCGACGACCAGGGCTCACTCTTCGGGTTGCATCAGGCGCCGAGCGCTTCATGAGCGGACCCATCAGCTCCGCTCGCTGAGCAGGCGATATGGTCGCGCAAGAAGCCGTTGCCAGCAAAGGAGCAGCCGTCGCATGACGACCACCCCGAGCCTCGACGAAATCCGAACCTTCCGGATCGACATCCCCCAGGCCGACCTCGATGACCTCAAGGACCGGCTCGGCCGTACCCGCTGGCCGCAAGAGCTGCCGGGCGTGGGGTGGAGTCGGGGCGTCCCGTTGGGCCATCTGAGGGAGGTCGCCGAGTACTGGGCCGACGGCTTCGACTGGCGTACGCAGGAGTCGAAGCTGAACGAGTTGCCGCAGTTCGTCACCACGATCGACGGGCAGGACATCCACTTCCTGCACGTCCGCTCGCCCGAGCCGGACGCCCTGGCGCTGATCCTGACCCACGGCTGGCCGAGCTCCCCGATCGAGTTCCTGAGGGTGATCGCTCCGCTGAGCGATCCTCGCGCGCACGGCGGCGACCCCGCGGACGCCTTCCACGTCGTGATTCCCTCACTGCCCGGCTACGGGTTCTCCACACCGGTGCGGGAGACGGGCTGGGGCAACCTGTTGCGCGTCGCCCAGGCATGGGCGCAGCTGATGAGCCGCCTCGGCTACCAGCGCTACGGGGCCCAGGGCACCGACGTGGGCTCCGGCGTGGCGGGGATGCTCGCCATGCTCGACCCCGAGCGGGTGGTCGGCACCCACCTGACCGGGACGGTGGCGGCAATGCCGTTCGGGCCCGCCGTCGAGCTCGACGGCCTGTCCGACGCCGACAGGGCGCGCGCCGAGCGCTTCAACGAGTACCAGGCCGACGGGCTCGGCTACCTGCACATACAGGCCACCCGTCCGCAGACGCTCGCCTATTCCCTGAACGACTCGCCGGCCGGCCAGCTCGCCTGGATCGTCGAGAAGTTCCACGAGTGGACCGGCCCCGCGGCGACAGCGCCCGAGGACGCCGTCGACCCCGACCAGCTGCTCACCAACGTCAGCGTCTTCTGGTTCACCGGCGCCGGCGCCTCCTCGGCCCATACCACCTACGAGGGCATGCAAGCCTGGCGCGAGATGGCCGCACGTGAGTCACAGGGCAACGGCGCCCACGACACTCGGCCCTCGGGTCCGCCGACCGGCGTCGCCGTGTTCGCCGCCGACACCACCATCCGGACCCTGATGGAGGCCACCGGTGAGATCGAGCACTGGTCGGAGTTCGACCGCGGCGGCCACTTCCCCGCCATGGAGGTACCCGACCTGCTCGCGGCAGACATCCGGACCTTCTTCCGCAGCTACCGGTAGTTGCGTCGCCTTGGGCCGAGACTCTCGCTCTCGT
>JBOGXT010000052.1:0-6950 GCA_050694635.1 Thermoleophilaceae bacterium | reverse complement strand
GCGGCGTTCCGGCGCGAGCAGCCGTTCGGCTGGCAGGAGACCGCGGTCGAGCAGCTGGCTGCGATGGACGAGCGCTACGCCCGCATACGCCGCGCGCGCGACTTCGCCGCGCCGCCCGACGACCCCGGCTGCGCCTGCCGGCTGTACACCGCGAACGGCCTCGCCCAGGTGGACGAGGTCGGCACCCTCGAGGCGCGGCGCAACGAGGGCCACGCGAGCGCCGCGGTGCTCGCCGCCGCCGACGCCGCGGCGGCCGACGGCTGCGACCCGGTCTTCCTCCTGACCGACGCCGCCGACTGGCCGCAGGGCTGGTACCGGCGGCTCGGCTTCAGCCCGATCGGCTCGGTCTACGAGTTCCTCAAGCTGCCACTCGGCACTCCCCGGCCATAATCGTTTGCGTGGAGCTGTACCCGTGCATCGTCCAGGACGCCCGGACCGGCGAGGTCCTCACGCTCGCGTACGTGAACGACGACTCGCTCGCGCGCACGCGCGAGACCGGCGAGATGTGGTTCTGGTCGCGCTCGCGCCGGGAGCTCTGGCACAAGGGGGAGACCTCCGGGAACGTGCAGCGCCTGAAGGCGCTCCGCTACGACTGCGACAACGACGCCTGGGTCGCGCTGGTTGACCCGGCCGGCCCGGCCTGCCACACCGGCGAGCGCACCTGCTTCTACCGCGGGCAGATGGACGCGCAGGCGGCGGAGGCGCTGCCGGCGCTCGAGCGAACGATCGAGGAGCGCCGCACCGCAGAGCCGGGCGAGAGCTATACCGCGGCGCTGCTGGCGGATCCCGAGCGCCTGCGCGCGAAGCTCGAGGAGGAGGCGGAGGAGGTCGCGCGCGCCGCCCGGGAGGAACCGGACGAGCGCGTCGCGGAGGAGGCTGCGGACGTCCTGTATCACCTCGCCGTCCTGATGGCGGGGCGGGGGCTGGGGCTGGCAGACGCCTACCGGGTGCTCAATGAGCGTCGCCGTTGACCTCGAGCTGACGCCGGGCCTCGACCGCGTCCGCGAGCTGGCGCGCGAGCACAACCTCGTGCCGCTCAGGCACACGTTCATCGCGGACTGCGAGACGCCGGTCTCCGCCTACCTCAAGCTGCGCGGCGACGGGCCGTCGTTCCTGCTCGAGTCGGCCGAGCAGGGCCAGCGCGTGGGGCGCTGGTCGTTCCTCGGAGTCCGCCCGCGCGCGACGATGCGGCTGGCGCTCGGCGACCATCCGGACCCGTACGCGGCCGTGGCTGACGAGCTGGCGCGCTACCGGATCGCCCCGCTCGACGGCCTGCCGCCGTTCGCGGGCGGTGCGGTCGGACTGTTCGGCTACGACCTCGTGCGCAGCGCAGAGCCGACGGTCGGGCCGCCCAACGCCGACGAGGCCGGCATCCCCGACCTGGCGCTGATGATCACCGACCTGATGGTGGCCTTCGACCACCTGCGCCACGAGGTGACGGTGCTCGCCAACGTCTTCGCCGAGGAAGACCTCCAGCGCTCCTACGAGCAGGCGGCGGCCGCGATCGCCGAGGTCAAGCAGCGGCTGGCCGGCCCGGTGCCACAGCGCGGGGCGGGCAAGCGGGACCCGCCCGAGTTCTTCTCCAACCTGGGTCCGAAGGGCTACGGCGCCGCGGTCGAGCGGGCCGTCGAGTACATCCACGCCGGCGACGCCTACCAGGTGGTGCCCTCGCAGCGCTGGACCGCGAACTGCCCGGTCGAGGCCTTCTCGATCTACCGCGGCCTGCGCGCCATCAACCCGAGCCCGTACATGTACTTCCTCGACTTCGAGGACTTCCAGATCGCGGGCGCCTCGCCGGAGTCGCTGGTCAAGGTGGGAGCCGGGCGTGTCGAGATGCGACCGATCGCCGGGACGCGTCCGCGTACCGGGAGCGACGACAGCCTCGCGTCGGAGCTGCTGGCCGACGAGAAGGAGCGCGCGGAGCACGTGATGCTGGTCGACCTCGGGCGAAACGACCTCGGCAGGGTGTGCGAGTACGGCAGCGTCGCGGTCGACGAGCTGATGGCGATCGAGACCTACTCGCACGTGATTCACATCGTCTCGTCGGTGTCCGGAACGCTGCGCGAGGGAGTGACGCCGATGGACGCCCTGCGCGCGACGCTCCCGGCCGGCACGCTCTCGGGCGCCCCCAAGATCCGGGCGATGCAGATCATCGACGAGCTCGAGCCGGTCAAGCGCGGGCCGTACGGCGGCGCGGTGGGCTACCTCTCCTACACCGGTGACCTCGACACGTGCATCTACATCCGCTCGGCGCTGGTCCGCGACGGCACCGCGTTCGTGCAGGCCGGCGCGGGGATCGTGGCCGACTCGGATGCCGCCTACGAGACGCGCGAGTCGGAGGCCAAGGCCAACGCGGTGTTCGAGGCGATCCGGCTCGCATGCGCCCAGAGTGAGTGGGCGTGAGGGTCCTCGTCGTCGACAACTACGACTCGTTCACCTACAACCTCGTCCAGTACCTGGGCGAGCTGGGCGCCGACGTCGAGGTGATGCGCAACGACGTCGACGACCTGCTCGATCGCGAGCCCGACCGGCTGATCGTCTCGCCGGGACCGTGCACCCCGAACGAGGCCGGGCTCTCGATGCGCGCCGTGCGCCGCTTCGGCGAGCGCGGCACCCCCGTGCTGGGGGTGTGCCTGGGCCACCAGTCGCTGGCGCAGGAGTTCGGCGGCAAGGTGGTGCGCGGCGACCCGGTGCATGGCAAGACCGCCGACATGCAGCACGACGGCAGGACGATCTACTCGGGCCTCGAATCCCCGCTCGTGGTCGGCCGCTACCACTCGCTCGTCGTCGACCCGGCGGCGCTGCCCGACACTCTCGAGGTGTCTGCCCACGCGGGCGACGTGATCATGGGCCTGCGCCACCGCGAGCTGCCGGTGGAGGGCGTGCAGTTCCACCCGGAGTCGGTGTTGACGCCGCAGGGAAAGCACATGCTGCGGAACTTCCTCAGCCGTAAGCACCCGGCTCGGCCGGGTGCGCACGGATCCGGGTTGTGAGCAACCCGGTCCTCACGACGGCCATCGACCGGGTCGCGGCGGGCGGGGACCTGTCGGCCGACGAGGCCGCGCGCGTGCTGCGCGAGGTGATGGAGGGAGGCGCCTCCGAGGCGGAGACCGCCGGCTTCCTGATGGCGCTGCGCACCAAGGGCGAGACCGTCCAGGAGATCGCCGGGTTCGCGGCGACGATGCGCGCTCTGGCGCTGCGCGTGGACGCCGGAGACGAGCTTGTGGACACCGCCGGCACCGGCGGCGGCCGGCCCACGTTCAACGTGTCCACCACGGCGGCGTTCGTGGCCGCGGGCGCCGGCTGCCGCGTGGCCAAGCACGGAAATCGCTCGGCCACGAGCCAGTGCGGCTCGGCCGACGTGCTCGAGGCGCTCGGCGCCCGGATCGACCTGGAGCCCGACGAGGTGGCGCGCTGCATCGAGGCGGTCGGGTTCGGCTTCATGTTCGCCCCCAAGCACCACTCGGCGATGCGCTACGTGGTGCCGGTGCGCAAGGCGCTCGGCGTGCGCACGATCTTCAACTTCCTCGGGCCGCTGACCAATCCGGCCGGCGCCCGGCGCCAGGTGATCGGCGTGTCCGATCCCACGAGGCTCGAGACGATCGCGGGCGCCCTCGCGGAGCTCGGGACCGACAGGGCCCTGGTAGTGTCGAGCGCCGATGGCCTGGACGAGTTCTCGGTCTCGGGCGCGACCCGGGTGGTCGAGCTGAGAGACGGCCAGCTCTCCACGTATGACGTGACGCCGGAGCAGGTGGGGCTGGAGCGGGCCGCCGACGGCGCGGTGGGAGCGGGCACGCCCGACGAGAACGGGCGCGTGCTGCGGGGCGTGCTGGCGGGCGAGGCCGGCACGGAGCGCTCGCTGGCGGTGCTGAACGCCGCGGCGGCCATCTACGTGGGGGGCCGGGCGAAGTCGCTGGGCGAGGGCGTCGAGCGCGCCGAGGAGTCGATCGACTCGGGTGCCGCGACGGCGATCCTCGACAGGTATCTGGAGCACGCCCGGTGAGCTGTAGATGCTCACTCCCTCGCCTCCGGCGCGCCTCGGCGGCTGCAAACCTGCGCCGTGCTGCGTCCTCGGTGCTCGCCGATGCCTTCGGCATCGACTGCGCCCTGCGTCCTTGCCCGGCTTGGTTTTCGCTCGCCGAGCCATCGCCGGAGGCTCGGTCGTGAGCATCCGCTTGGACGAGCTCGTCGGCGCCACCCGCGAGGCGCTTCACCTCCGCAAGCGGGAGCGGCCGATCGCCGAGCTCGAGCGCGAGGCCGGGTCCCAGCCCGAGGGGAGGCCCTTCACGGAGGCGCTCGCGCGGCCCGGCACGTCTCTTATCGCCGAGCACAAGCGGCGCTCGCCCTCGGCCGGCACGATCCGCGAGGGGGCGCAGTGCGCGGACGTCGTGCGCGCCTACGAGCGCGGCGGCGCCGCGGCGATCTCGGTGCTCACCGAGCAGGCCCATTTCGGCGGTTCGCTCGCCGACCTCCGCGAGGCGCGGGCAGCCACGGAGCTGCCGATCCTGCGCAAGGACTTCACGATCGACCCCTACCAGCTCTACGAGGCGAAGGCCGCCGGGGCCGACGCCGTGCTCCTTGTGGTCGGGTCGGTCGATCCCGAGGAGCTGGCGGTGCTCCATCGCGAGGCCCGCGCGCTCGACCTCGACGCGATCGTCGAGGTCCACCACGAGGACGAGCTCGAGGTGGCGCTCGAGGTCGACGCCGACGTGCTCGGCATCAACAACCGCAACCTCGAGGACTTCAGCGTCGACCTCCAGCGCACGTTCGACCTGCTCGCCGACGTCCCCGCCGGCAAGGTGGTGGTCTCGGAGTCGGGCATCCGGTACCGCGAGCAGATCGAGGAGCTCGAGCAGGTCGGCGTCGACGCCGTGCTGATCGGAGAGGTGCTGATGCGCGCGCCCGATACCGAGGCGGCGGTGCGCGAGCTGTCCCGCTCCGAGGAACCCACACAGGCCTAGCCGCGAAGCATCCGGCTCGGCCGGATGCGCGCGGGGTTGTTTCACGTACCCCTACCATGGTGGTGCATGGCGACCGTCCCTGAGCTCGACCCCTCGCAGGTCGCGGAGCTCGGCGCGCGCCTGCGCGACAACATCGCGCGGGCCGTCAAGGCCCCCGACGAGGTGCTGCGCGACGTGCTCGTGGCGCTGTTCGCCGAGGGGCACGTGCTGATCGAGGACTATCCGGGGGTAGGCAAGACGGCGCTCGCGCGGGCGCTCGCCCGCTCGGTCGACGCCGAGTACGCGCGCGTCCAGTGCACCGCCGACCTGCTGCCCGCCGACGTGGTCGGCACCAACGTCTACAACCAGCGCGAGAACCGCTTCGAATTCCGGCCCGGTCCGGTGTTCGCGAACGTGGTGCTGGTGGACGAGGTCAACCGCGCGTCGCCCAAGACGCAGTCGGGGCTGCTCGAGTGCATGCAGGAGCGCCACGTGACGGTGGACAAGCACACCCACGAGCTCGCGCGGCCGTTCCTCGTCGTCGCCACCCAGAACCCGGTCGAGTACGAGGGCACCTACCCCCTGCCGGAGGCCCAGCTCGATCGCTTCATGGTGCGCGTGTCGCTGGGCTATCCGACTACCCAGCAGGAGAGCGACATGCTGCTCGACCACGCCGAGCGCGACCGGGTGCTCGACCTCGAGTCGGTCGCCGAGGTGGCCGAGATCCTCGCCGCCCAGACGGCCGCCGCGGCGGTGCACGGCAGCGAGGCGCTGCGCCGCTACGTGGTCGCGATCCTCGACGCTACGCGCGCCGATCCGCGCGTGGACCTCGGTGCCTCGCCGCGAGCGGGGCTGATGCTCTTCCGCGCGGCGAAGGCCGTCGCCGCCCTCGACGGCCGCGACCACGCCCTGCCCGACGACGTGCAGGCGCTCGCCGGCTCGGTGCTCACCCACCGCCTGCTGCTCGCACCCGGGTCGGGGTCCGAGGGGCGCGAGGCGGTCGTGCGCGACGCGCTGGAGCGAGTGCCCGCACTCTGATCGCCATGATCCTGCGCCCGCTCGCCACCGCCATTCTCGGGGTGGGCCTCTGCCTCGCGGGCGCGACCTTCGACACGGTCTCCCTCTACGTGCCCGGCCTGGCCCTGTTCGCGATCGCGGTCGGGTCCACGGCCTGGGTGCTGCTCGCCGCGAGCGGGGCGGAGATCGTGCGCCAGGCCGGGCCGCACAGGGTGGTGGAGGAGGAGCCCTATCCCGTGCGCATCGAGGTGAGCTCCGGCATCCTCCCGCCGCCCGGCGGCGAGCTCGTGGAGCCGCTGCTCGGCTGGCCCGTCCCGATCGCCGGGCGCTGGTCGCGGCGGGTGCGCATCAACGTGCGCTTCTCCCGCCGCGGGCGGCGGGTCCTCGAGCCGGGGCGCCTCGTGATCCGTGACCCGCTTCGTCTCTTCTCGCGCGAGCTCGCCGACCGGGGCGGGGAGGAGGTGCTCGTGCTGCCGCGGATCGAGCCGGTCACGGCACCGGGCGGGAGCGGCGCCGGGGCCGGAGAGAAGGGCGGCCGGGGCATCGACCCGGGCGTGATGGGCCGCCGCCTCGACGCCTCGCTCGCCGAGCTCGAGATCGACGGGCTGCGGCCCTACCGCGAGGGTTCTCCCGCTTCGCGAATTCACTGGCCGACGGTGGCCCGCCGCGGCGAGATGCTCGAGCGCCGGCTGGTGGCGGAGCTCGACGCGGCGCCGCTGATCGTGATGGACCCCTCCGCGCCGTCCGGCGAGGAGGGGCTCGACCGGGCCGTGCGCGCGGCCGCCTCGCTGTGCGTACACCTGGCCCGGGCCGGCGGCTGCGCGGTCCTGCTGCCGGGCGAGCGCCGCCCGGTCGAGATCGGGCACGACCTGGGCGCCTGGCCGGCGGTCCACGTGAGGCTCGCGCTGGTCGAGCCGGGTGCGCCCCCGCCGGCCGCCTCGATGGGCCCGCGCGGCGGGGCGGCGATCTGGGTCACGGGCGCCGACCTGAGGC
>JBOGXT010000051.1:0-11972 GCA_050694635.1 Thermoleophilaceae bacterium | reverse complement strand
CTGTCGGCTCTCGGGTTTGAGCCGCCGGTCCTCGATCAGTCCTCAAACTGCCGTAAATCGGCGTGAAATCCGAGACACCCGGGCTGCGCGCAGACGCGCGAGAAACCGCCTGTTTGCAGGCACGTTGTGGCCCACGCCCGTCCCCCACGCTCTGCTTGCCATGCAGAAGGTCGTAGGTTCGAATCCCATCAGCCGCTTCAAAAAGGGCCTGCAAATCGAGCTCTTTCCGCTACGCACGGCTCACTCGACCTTCTGAGTCGCGAGGACTGTCTGAGGACTGGCTGCGGCCCGCGGCTGCGACCGATCGAAACTTGGCGGACTTGCAGGCGAATTCCGCTCAAGTCGAACCGTGGACATTCTGCAGCCGCCGCAGAAGGCCCTTGGTCCTGACCGTCGCCGCCGCTTCAAGAGGCGATTTCGAGCTGCCCTCTTTGCTCGTCGCCCAGAGCAAGCACCCGCCAGTGCTATGGCGCGGTCGTGGGCTGGTCGTCCTGAGCGACGTGTGCGGTCGCGAGATGCGAGACGCTCGCTTCATCGGGCTGCGGCACTCCGTCCGCAGGTAGGCGAGGCTCCCGGCCCTCGTCCACCGTGGCTGTGGCCGGCTTGCTCGTGGACAGGCCCCGCATCGCACGCGGAAGCGGGAGGTGGCCCGGCGAGGCTCAACTCGCGCGCGTATGGAGCGTTTGTGCCCCCGCGGGGGGCAGTGGGTCGCGATCGCCGCCCGTCGGCAGTTACCTCCAGCCGGCCCGGAAGCCATGGCGGTCAGGCGGATGTGCGCAGCCGGCGGCCGACGGCGACGCAGCGAGCTGTGGCGTTTGGTTATCCGATCGCCGCGAGTAGGTCGTTGCATGCCTGCTCGCAGCGGCGGCAGGCTCGGGAGCAGACGCGGCAGTGCTGGTGGTGCTCGGCGTGCCGCTCACACTCCTCGCCACATGCGCGACAGGCGGCCGCACAGGCTTGGATCGCTGCGCGGAGCACGCCGACATCGGGCGCGGTCTGGCGGGTGAGGATGCGGCCGGCGGCGTCGCAGGCGTCAGCGCAATCGTGGTTGAGGCGAATGCAGCGGACCAGCACCTGCACGTCCTGCTCGCCGAGACAGGCGTCGGCGCAACTGGTGCAGGTGGCGGCACAGTCGAAGCACTCGCCGATGCAGCGCAGCAGCGCGTCTCGGTTAAGGCTCGTCGGCTGTGGATGCGCCTCGATCATTTGTTGGACTGTCACTTCCTCTCCCTTCCCGTTCGAGCGGGGCCCCGCTGACCACCAGCGGTGGACCCACCTTCGGCCGTCTGGGTGTCTGCGGCGAGAGTGGCGTAGCGATCGATCGTCTCGGGCTCGTACGCGTCTCGCGCGCGTCGGTGGTGGGTGCGGTGCACCGCCAGAGCCGATGCCCCGACGACTGCTCCGGCCGCGAGCGTGACCGCGAGCGACGGGGCGCCCAGGGCGGCCAGGACGAGGCCGGCGGAGGCGCCAACTACCACGCTGTTGACGGTCGCGACCATGCCGGCGGTGGTCAGCGCGAGCTGCCATCTGCTCGGCCCGGGCAGCCCGCCGTGCAGCAGGCTCTCGCCGGGTCGCCCGCGCGGGACGAGGAGGTACGGTTCCAGCTCGGGGGCCAGTGCCACGTACAAGCCCCGCAGGCGCGCGATCCGCTGCGCGTATGCGATGTCCTCGAGCGAGGACTGAACCAGGCGCTGGAAGGTCACGACTCCCACGAACGCCAGTACCGGCAACAGGAGCAGCGAGAACGCGTAGAAGGCCGTCCCGAGCAGCGACATCTGTCCGATGAAGGCGAGCGCGATGAGGTTGCTGGATACAGCGGCGAGGTAGACGCTCGCGCGGCCGTTTGCTTCCGAGATGGTGGCCGCGCGAGCGGTTTGGAGGGTGAAGTGCTCAGTCGTCGCCATCGTGACCGCGGGCCCGAGCCGGTCGCCCAAGCCTTGAGCGAGTCCCGCCCGCAGATCAGCAGATCCCACGTTCGTCGCCGAGTCGACATGAACGCGCGGAGTCCCTAGCGTGCGCCTGGGAGAAAGCGCAGGTTCGCCGCCGCCGGCCCTCATCGGACCGGCGCTTTCGCTGCGTCTGGGGCGGCTGCCGGCTGCCCGGCCTCAGCGAGCAGAGCCGGCACGGGTGCCAGCCCGGCGGGCGTGATCGCCAGGAGCGAGTGCTCAGTCCTCCGCGCGTGCCATTGTCGCACCAGCCCGCGCATGTCCAGCCGCCGGACTGCGCGCCTGACGTCGGCCCGCCGCCCGGCGAGCCCCCCGCCCAGCCCAGAGATGCTCGCGTCACGACGCCCGCGCAGTGCGAGCAAGACTCGCAGCTCTGTAGCTGAGAGCCGGCCCCGCTCGAACAGCCCAAGCACGCGGTCGACTGGTGCCCACGCGCGCCGGCCGTCGACGTCTCCTCCAGTCGGCCGGATCTCGACTGTCGCGGTTATCACGGCCGCCCCCTGAGGAGAACACGAGCGTGCTGGTAGACCGACGGCCGCGGCTTGTACGTAACAGAACTCGGACGTGCGCGCCGATACGCGGCCAGCGTCATACCGGCCGGCACGGTCGGCGCGTCGACGTAGAAGATGCCGTCTCGGAGCTGGCCACCGCCCTGCCGGATGGCTGCCCACGCACTGTCGTAGGCGAACAGCACGGGCCCCAGGCCGTCTGCGGGTTCGACCGGCCAGTTCACCGTGATCTCGTCACTTTGGGGTGCGGGTGTAGGCGGGCAGCGCCCAACCGCGCGGTTGCGCTGCTGGTCCGTGCGGAGGCTTGACGGGCAGCGCTTCGGCTCAGCGAGCGTCGACGCAGGTGACGAGCGAGCAGGTACGGCGCCGCGACGCTCGCGCCGACGACCGCGACCAAACCCCCAGCCGCGATAACCACGATGAACGCCAGCCCCAAAAAAGGCGAAGCTCGGCACGCACAGGAATACGACCACTCCCATGACGACGGGAGCGCCGATCCACTCGCTCACATAGCTCACCGACCCACCACCTGTCGATCGTCGCTCGGTGCCTGCGGCGGCCTGATCAGCTCTGTGGTGCTCATGCCGCGAGTCTCGGGACGGAGAGCCGATTCGGTGGCGGGGGTGCTCGTGATGAGTCGGGCCCCGCGGCCGCGGGTGACGAAGCTGATGAACCAGCGGATGACGACGATCAGGCGGTTCTGGAAGCCGACGAGGTAGAAGAGGTGCACGACCAGCCATGCCGCCCAGGCCGGGAAGCCGCTCAGCCGGATGGCGTGGAGGTCGGCGACCGCGCGGGCGCGGCCGATCGTCGCGAGGTTGCCCTTGTCCAGGTAGCGGAACGGCCCGATCGGGTGGCCGCTGAGGCGCGCGCGAACGAGCTTGGCGGCGTAGCGACCTTGTTGCATCGCGACCGGCGCGACGCCGAGGAGCGCTTGGACGCCGCCGTCGCGGCGGCGTACGCGGACCATGTCGCCGAGCGCCAGAACCTCGGGGTGTCCGGGGAGAGTCAGGTCCGGCTCGACGGTCACCCTGCCGGCATGGTCGAGCTCGGCGCCGGTCAGCTCGCCGAGCTGGGATGCCAGTCTCGACGCCTCGACGCCCGCGGCCCAGATCGCGGTGCGCGCGGGGATGCGTTCGGTGGAGCCGTCGGGCGCCGCGACGGTGACGGCCTCCTCGTCGATGTCGACGACCGTGCGTTCCAGCAGCAGCGTTACGCCGAGGGACGCAAGCGAGCGCGCGGCTTTGCGCGACAGCGAGGGCGGGAAGGTGGTCAGCACGCGGTCGGCGGTCTCGATCAATCGGACTCGGGACCGACCGGAGTCGATGGAGCGGAACTCGCCGCGCAGCGTGCTGCGGGCGAGCTCGGCGATCTGGCCGGCCATCTCGACGCCGGTTGGGCCGGCGCCGACGACGACGAAGGTGAGCAGCGCTCGGCGCCTGTCGGGATCTGGTTCGGTCTCGGCGTCCTCGAATGCGTTCAGGATGCGTGCACGTGTCGCGAGCGCGCTCTCGAGCGATTTGACCTCGGGCGCGTGGCAGCGCCAGTCGTCGTGGCCGAAGTAGGAGTAGTGCGAGCCGCCGGCGACGATCAGTGTGTCGTAGGGCAGCGAGCCCGACGCGAGCCGAACCCGGCGGCCGTCGAGGTCGAAGCCGCTGACCTCGGCCATCAGCACGCGCACGTTGCCGTGGCGCCTGAAGACGGCGCGGAGCGGGTAGGCGACCTCGCCGGGCGACAGCGCGCCCGTCGCGACCTGGTAGGTGAGTGGCTGGAAGAGGTGGAAGTTGCGTCGATCGACGATCGTGAGGTCGACCGGCGCAGTGGCGAGGTGCTGTGCAGCCTGCAGGCCGCCGAACCCGCCGCCGATGACGACCACCCTATCCCGCTGAGTTGGCGCGTCACTGCTCGCGCTCAAGGCTGAAGTACGCTGCATCGGGGCTCCTTGTGCTCTGACTGTTCTAACTGGGAGGACTGACGATCGACGTCGCTTCCCCAGCGTCGGGACCCCGCCGAAGAGGCAGGGTCCCAACGTAGGGAGACTCAGCGGCCCGACGCAGCGGCAACGTGCGGCCTGGGGTCCTGTGCCGCGGCCCGGCCGTCGCGGACGTGGCCAGGAACGCTGTCAGCGCCGCGAGCATCTCGTCGGGGGCCTCCTCGGCGACGAAGTGGCCGACGCCGGGGATGACCACGCTCTGCACGTCGTCCGCGACGGCCTGCACCGCCCCTCCGACGTGCTCACCGAAGCTTGCCTCTCCGCCGATCGCGAGGACGGGCATCGTCAGCCGCTGGGTCTTGCGCTGCTCATCCTGCGCGATGGTCGTATCGAGCGCCCGGTACCACCCGAAGCTGCCGCGCAGGGAGTCGGGGTTGGAGAGCATGCGGACGTAGTAGTCGATCACGTCGTCGGGGAGGCTCTTGGCGGCTGCGTCGAACTCCCAGCGGTAGAAGGCGTCCTCCCGTCCCGCGACGAGCTGTTCGTTCAGCTTGTCGATCCGGTTGAAGCCGAGGTGCCAGAGCCGGTCGTTGAGCGGCCCGGGGAGGAACAGGGGGGGTGCCTGAACCGTTCCCGGGGACCCGGGGATCTCCGCGAGCGCGACGCGGTCGACCCGGTCCGGGTGGTCCGCGACCAGCGCGTAGCTGATCGCGAATCCGGTGTCGTGGCCGACCACGGCGAACCGCTGGTGGCCGAGCGCGTCCATCAGCGCGACTAGGTCGCCGGCCTGGGTGCCGGTGTCGTACCCGCCCACTGGTTTGTCGGACAGCCCCATGCCGCGCTGGTCGACCGCGATGACCTCGAAGTCCCGGGCCAGTGCCGGCATCAGCAGGCGCCAGGCGTACCAGCTCTCGGGCCAGCCGTGCACCAGCAGCAGCGGCGGTCCGTCGCCTCCGATGACCGCGTGAAGGCGCACCTCAGCGGTGTTGATGTACCGGCTCGAGAACGTGTCGGTGAACCCCGCAGGCAGGTGCGGCGCGCCGGACACGGAGCCGGGGCCTTCGGGAGTGGACGCTGAGCTCATGAGGATCTCCTTTCACAACCTCACGGCGTTTTCGTGACGCCACCAAGCCTGCTCGTCTCGTCTGTCCGTCGCGCCCGTGGAGGCCCCTGGTCTACTCCCTGGTCTCGGGGACCCGCGCACGCAGTCTCCACATCGTCGGCTCTGGGGAGCAGCACGAGGCGCGGCGGAGGCTAAACGGTGACTTGCAGCGTGCGGACTCCTGGGAACCCGATCCACACGCGTCTGTCGGCTTTGACGATCCTCACGAGGGCGTTGTCGCAGTGCGGGCAGCGCATGACGATGCCGGCGCCGCGGTAGACGTGCATCGCGCCGACGGCGTCCGTGGCGCCGCAGTTGCCGCACGTCCCGAGTGCCGTCGTCATCTCGACCGCGAACACCTCTTGGAGCAGCCCGGCGACGGCGTTTCCATCCAGCATCAGCGCGTCCATCTCATCCTCCCGTAGGTCCGAAGCGTTCTGTCTTGATCGCCTGCAGGTCGTGCCCGAGCTGCACGTGCGCCTCGGAGACGGCCTCGACGAACGGCGTCGGGCCGCAGACGTAGACACGCGGCCGCTCCGTTGGGCCCGGGCCGACCTCGGCCAGCATCTCGGCGTCGACGCGGCGGGCGTAGCCCGTCCAGCCGTGCGGCTGCGACCGCGTCAGCGTGTGGACGACCGTGAGGCCGTCACCGCCGAGCTGCTCGAGCTCGTCGCGGTAGATGACGTCCTCCCAGCCGCGCGATGACAGTAGAAGCCGCGTCTCGGCGTCGCTCCCGGCGGCGTCGCGGGCGCGGATCATCGCCATCAGCGGCACGACGCCCGAGCCGCCGGCGACGAGCATCAGCGGCCCGCCTTGCGCCGGCTCCCACACGAAGTAGCCGCCGACGGGGCCACGGAGTTCGATCTGGTCGCCCGGCCGGAGCTCGTCGGTCAGGTCCGGGGAGACCTCGCCGTCGTCGATGCGCTCCACGGTGAGCTCGACGCGGGTGCCGTCGGGCGTCGATGCGATCGAGTAGCTGCGCTGCGCCTGGTAGCCGTCCTCGGCGGTGAGGCGGATGTCGACGTGCTGGCCCGCCCGGTGTCCGGGCCAGCCCGGCACGTCGAAGGCGATCGTCTTGACGCGGGGCGTCTCGCGTACGACGTCGAGGACGTCCGCGACCCGCCAGGTCAGTCGCCCCAGTACCGCTGCTCGCGCCATGGATCGCCGTAGTTGTGGTAGCCGTTGATCTCCCAGAAGCCGGGCTCGTCCGTTGCGGTGAGTCGCAGCCCTCGCACCCACTTCGCGCTCTTCCAGAAGTAGAGGTGGGGGACGAGCATGCGCGCCGGGCCGCCGTGTTCCGGCTCGAGCGGCTCGCCGTCGTAGCCGAAGGCGACCCAGGCCTTGCCGCCCGTGACGTCCTCGAGCGGCAGGTTGGTGGTGTAGCCGCCGTCGCAGAACTGGACGACGTACGCGGCGGCGGTCTCAAGCCCGTCGAGCAGCGTGTCGACCGAGACGCCCTGCCAGACGGTCTCCAGCTTCGACCACTTGGTCACGCAGTGGATATCGACGGTGACCTCCTCGCTCGGCAGCGCGCGGAACTCCTCCCACGTCCAGCGGCGCGGCTCGCCCACCTCGCCGACGATCGAGAAGGCCCACTGCTCGAGCGGCGTGTGCGGAGACGGGCCGGCGGAGAGGACCGGGAAGTCTCTGGTCACGTACTGGCCGGGCGGCACCCGGTCGCTCGGCGCGTCGTCGCGGCGGCCGCGGAAACCCCGGGAGATGATGGGGGCCATCGCTACTCCTCTCTAGCCGAAGGTGAAAACGTACGCCTCGACGCCGCCCTCGTGGAACGTGATCTCGAACGTGCGCTCTTCCACGGCCCCCGGCTGGCGGACGAGCTGGTACAGGCGATCCTCGTCGAGGTGGCCGTTGCCATCGGCGTCGGCGTCGACTCCATGGGCGGCGCCGGGACCCTCGCCGTCGAGTAGAACGCGGAACGGAACCGGTTCACCCTGCCCCGTTCGTCGCAGCACGAGGTGGACGTCGCGTGCCACGAAGCGGAAGAAGATCCGCCCGCCGGCCGCGTTCAGCCTGACGCGCTCTCGCTCCATCGTCCAGTCGCCGGAGAGCGCCCACTGGTTGGGCCTCAAACGGTCGGGAGGGGGCGTAGACGCGCGGCTCCCCGACCCCGACGCCGCCCTGTGATGCGAAGTCGCCGGTGCGCTCGTAGCCCAGGTACGTCTCCGGGCTGTTCAGGCGCGACCAGTCGGCCGCGGCCTCGTCGCCCTCGCCGTCGACGGTCACCAGGTCGTGCGGCGCGAGACCCAGCAGCCGTTGGATCACTCGCTCGGACTGCTCGTACCGCCCTTCGCCGAAGTGGTGGTGGCGAATGACTCCCTCGCGGTCGACGAAGTACAGAGCGGGCCAGTAGTTGTTGCTGAACGCCCGCCAGATCTCGTAGTGGTTGTCGACGGCGATCGGCCAGTCGATTCGTCTGGCCTTCACTTCCCGACGCACGCTGTCGAGGTTCTGCTCGAACTCGAACTCCGGCGTCTGTATGCCGACGACGACGAGCCCGTGCTCCCGGTACTTATCCGCCCAGGCGCGGATGTGCGGGAGCGTGCGGAGCCAGTTGATGCAGGTGTACGTGCCGAAGTCGATCAGGACGGCGCGTCCATGCAGGTCGGCCGGCGTCAGCGGCTCGGAGTTGAGCCACTCGCTCGCGCCGGCGAGAGACGGCATCCCACCGTTGCGCCGAAGGATCGTGGTCATGAGAAGCCTCTCCGTGTAGGGGGTCGTGCCTCCGTCGGCCGGTTCGCAAGTGACCGACGCATCACGTCAACGCCGGGCTGCGGAAGGTCTCGGGGCTGGGCCTTCGTACGGCGAAGCTTCCTCGCGAGCGCGCCTCGGCGATGACTGTCGCGTAGCGGGCGAGCCGCTGGCCCTGATAGCGCGCGACGTCGAGCGCACTCGCGTCCGGACCGGTGACCCGGTGGCCTGAGGTGTAGGACGTGCCGTACGGGTTGCCGCCGGCCGCGAAGACCTCGCTGACCGTGTAGCCGAGCGGCACGATCAGCATCCCCCAGTGGTAGAGGGTCGTGTTTAGCGCGAGGATCGTCGACTCCTGCCCACCGTGCGCGGTCTGCGACGAGGTGAACGTCGTCGCGACCTTGTCGGCGAGCTTGCCTTCCTGCCAGAGGCGGCCGGCCTGGTCGATGAACTGCTTCAGCTGTGCGGCCACGTTGCCGAAACGGGTCGGCGTTCCGAACGCGACCCCGTCGGCCCACTCGAGGTCGTCCAGGGTCGCGACCGGCTCGTCGGAGACGATCGAGCGGTGTCGGCCCCAGTACTGGTTCTGTGAGATGACGAGCTCAGAGGCGAGCTCCTCGACGTGGCGGCGGCGGACCTCGGCGCCCGCCTCCTCGGCGCCGTCGGCCACCGCCTGTGCGAGCGCGTGGACGTTCCCGCTGGCGCTGTAGTAGATAACGGCGACTCGTGCGTTCACGACGCATTCCTCCTTCGCCTACGCGCTTTCGGGTGGCTAATCACGCTCGCCACCGAACAGCTCGAGTACGAACAGGAACACGTTCGTGATGTCCAGGAAGATGCTTGTTGCGATCGGCACCGCGCTCTCAGCGCCCGCGCGACGGAGACGGTTGAAGTCGAGGACGGTGTAGCCGCCGAAGATCGTGAGGCCGGCGACCGACCAGATCACGTTCCCGTACGGGATCGAGACGAAGATCGCGACGATCCCGAACAGGAGCAACGCCAGCAGCGCCCAGAACAGGGCGCGGTACCACGAGGAAAGGTCGCGACGAGTTGCGTAGCCAGCCGAGCCCAGGATGGCTACGAACGCGGCCGTGGCCCCGGCGGCCTGCCAGAGCGCCGCTGGATTGGCCTTCGCGTACGAGCTCAGGACGGGACCAAGCGCCAGCCCCAGCAGCAGCCCCAGGCCGAAGAGAAGCGTGGTTGCGAGTTGCTAGCGTCCGCGCGCGGACGCAACGCTGAGGCCGAAGATGCATGCGAATCCTGCGACGAAGAAGAGGATTCCGGTCCCGCCGCTCAGGTCGCGGCCGATGTAGGCGCCGAGGGCGAGGCAGCCGAGTGTCAGGGCGACGAGGCCCATGACCTGCCCAAACACCGTCCGCGCCTGATCTCGACCGAGCGCCGTCGACTCGGCGGGACTCAGGCCTGGGTACGTGGCGTCGGTGCTGGCACTGTTGGTCATGAGGCGAACGGTGCCTCGCGGCGCGCCTGCTCGCGCCCGGGTGACCCCCTGGTCAGGTCCCTGGTCCCGGGCCAGGACCAGTGACTTCACGGGCGCGGCCGGTGCGCCGAGCGGTGAATCTGCCAAGGACCCGATGCAGTGGAGGTCCTCATGAGCAGTACGCAGGTGAGCAACGACATCGCGACGGAGGCGTTCGCCAGCGCGGCCGTCCCCTTGGGGCTCGAGGTCGTGGTCACACCGGTCGCCGACGTCGACCGGGCCATGGGCTTCTATCGGGGCCTCGGGTGGCGCTTCGACGGCGACTTCCCGGTCGACGAGAACTACCGGGTGGTGCAGCTGACGCCGCCCGGGTCGAACGCGTCGATCGTGTTCGGCAAGGGCGTCACGTCCGCCCAGCCAGGGTCGATCGACAGCCTGGTCCTGGTGGTGGCCGACGTCGATGCGGCCCGCGCCGAGCTCCTCTCGCACGGCGCGGAGGTGAGCGAGGTGTTTCACGACGCCGGCGGTGGCCTCGCCGGCGGGTTTCACCCCGGCACCGAGGGGCGCGCCCCGGGCCGGGATCCCGAAGGCCGTTCCTACGCCTCATATGCCTCGTTCAGCGATCCCGACGGCAACCGCTGGCTCCTGCAGGAAATCACGGAGCGGCTCCCGGGCCGGGTGTCACCGATGGACGTTGCGGCTCGTGCACAGCTCCTGCATGAAACGGCCGAGCGTCACGGCTCGTATGAGGCGGTCGCCCCACCGCACGACTGGTGGGACTGGTACGCGGCGTACATGGTCGCCCGGGAGAGCGGACGCAGCCCAGATGAGGCCTCCCCCGCCGCCGGGCGCCACATGGCGGAGGTCAAGCACGTCGTCGTGCCGTCCGCGACATGAGCACCATCGACGCCAGCCCTTCCAACAACGGCCGGGGTTCGGAAGCGTGGTCCTGGTCCTGGAAGCACTTCAGCGTCGACCGCCGCAGCCCCGGCTACTGCCGGGTGACGTTCGACCACCCTCCGATCAACACGATCACGGCGACGACCGTCGCGCAGCTCGCTGAGCTCGTCGGCCTGATCGAGCTGGACTCGGACCTCAACGTCGTCGTCTTCGACAGCGCCAACGCCGATTTCTACCTGGCCCATTGCGACGTGGAGCACGACCCGGGCAGGACCGCGGCGCTGCCACGAGGTCCGACCGGAATGCACGCGTGGCTCGACCTCCTTGTGCGCCTATCCCGTGCGCCGGTGGTCAGCATCGCTTCGATCCGCGGACGCGCCCGCGGCGCCGGAAGCGAGTTCGTCCTCGCCTGTGACCTGCGGTTCGCCTCGCGCGAGCACACGCTGCTCGGCCAGTTCGAGGTCGGCGTGGGTGTGGTCCCCGGGGGCGGTCCGATGGCCAGGCTCCCCCGCCTGGTCGGCCGCGGCCGGGCGCTCGAGATCCTGCTCGTGGCCGACGATCTCGACGGTCCGCGCGCGGAGCAGTACGGGTATGTCAACCGGGTGATCGCCGACGACCAGCTCGGCGACGAGGTCGATCAGATCGCCTCACGACTTGGACGCTTCGATCACGACGCAATCGCGCGCACGAAGTCCTATGTCGACCGGGTGACGCTGCCCGCCGACAGCGAGCTGCCGCCGGCCCTGGCCGATTTCTTCGAGCTGCTCGGGCGCCCCGCGCAGCAGGCGCAGATCGCCCGGCGCGAGGCGCTCGGCCTCAACACCGACAGCGACCTCGAACGGTCCCTCGGGCGGCGCGTCGTCGAGTCGACCCCCGACGGCTGATATCAGGCCGGGGCCAGCTCGGACTCGGAGCTGGGCAGCGCGTTCGCCAGCTCCCGCCGGGAGCGGATCCCCAACTTCGTGAACACCTTGTGCAGGTGCCACTCCACGGTGCGCGGGCTGAGGAAGAGCCGCGCACCGATCTCCGGGTTCGACAGCCCATCGCGGGCCAGCTGCGCGATGTGCCGCTCCTGCGAAGTCAGCTCGTCGCGCGTCTCGACGATCCTCCTGCGCGCTTTCTCGCCCGTGGCAGAGAGCTCCGTACGCGCGCGCTCGGCGAACGCGTCCATCCCCATCGCCGTGAAGTGGTTGTGCGCGGCGCGGAGTTGCGCGCGCGCGTCGACTCGGCGGTGCTCGCGGCGCAGCCACTCGCCGTAGAGAAGATGCGAGCGGGCGAGATCCGCGCGTAGCTTCGTGCGTCGCAGGCGCTCGATCGCCTCCATGTAGAGCCGTTCGGCAACGGGACCCTCGCTCACCAGCGCCCGCGACCGTGCCTCGACGCCGAGACCCCAGTCGGTGCCGGCGGGTCGCGTCGTCTCCGCCAGTCGCTCGAC
>JBOGXT010000050.1:0-7144 GCA_050694635.1 Thermoleophilaceae bacterium | reverse complement strand
CACGATCTGGCGGCGCGAGCGCCCGGCGCGGCGGCCGATCACGTTCTCCAGCTCGTGGCCGGCGTGGGAGAAGCCGCGTCGCTCGACCCGGAAGCCGCGATCTGCGAGCTGGGCCGCCACCAGATCCGCCGTCCGCCGGTTGCCGGCCCGCCCGGCGCGGCGGTCGGGCTCGCGCTCGGCGATGCGCGCGGACTCGATTGCGGCCAGCCGGCCGTCGAACAGCACGTCGGCGGCCAGGCCCTGCGGCAGCGAGCGCGGCCGGCTCTGCAACGAGAACATCGTCAGCACCAGGGCCAGCAGCGCCGGCACGAAGGCGGCTCTGTACACACGCGGCTCGATCATGGGAAGGGGGCGACGGGAAGCAACCTACAATTCCGAAGGTGACGGCCTCTGCACCCCGGATCCTGCTCGTGGACGACGAGCTCTCCGTTCAGAAGCTCCTGACCTACCCGCTGCGCAAGGAGGGCTACGACGTCGTCCCCGCGCTCGACGGACGCGAGGCGCTCGACCGGCTGCGCGAGGACAACTTCGACCTGGTCGTGCTCGACGTGATGATGCCGAAGATCGACGGCTTCGACGTATGTCGCCAGATCCGGGCCCGCAGCACCGTGCCGATCATCATGCTCACCGCGAAGACCGAGGAGATCGACAAGGTCCTCGGGCTCGAGCTGGGCGCCGACGACTACATCACCAAGCCGTTCTCGGTGCGCGAGTTCCGCAGCCGCGTGAAGGCGGTCCTGCGGCGCGCCGCCCTGGCCGAGCCGGACGAGCGGTTCGAGGAGCCGATCGAGCAGGCGGACCTGCTGATCGACTTCGAGCGCCGCCAGGTCGAGGCCCGTGGCGAGCCGGTGCGGCTCACCTACGTCGAGTTCGAGGTGCTCGCCGCGCTCGCCCGCAACCCGGGCCGCGTCTTCAGCCGGACGATGCTGCTGGAGCGCGTCTGGGGCGACTCCTCGTACCGCGACCCGCGCACGATCGACGTGCACATCCGCCACCTCCGCGAGAAGCTCGAGCAGGAGCCCAAGCACCCGGAGATGATCCTCACCGTACGCGGCGTGGGCTACCGCTTCAGAGACTCATGAGCCGGCGGCCGCGCCTCCGCTCGCTTCGCAACAAGCTCGCGCTCGTCTTCTTCGCCATCACCGCGGTGGCGTTCTCGGTCATCTACTTCTCGGTGGCCACACAACCCGAGTCGAACCTCGAGGAGCGGCGCCTACGCGACCTGGAGCTCCTGGCCGGGATCTACGAGACCAGCCTCGAGGACCTCGTGGTCCGCGACATTCCGGAGGCGCAGCTGCAGCGCGGGGTGCGGCGCGTGGCCGAGGACACGGACTCGCAGGTCACGCTGTTCGTCTGGAACGAGGATCCGAAGGGCAGACAGAACGACCTGCGCGGGCTGGACTTCTACCCGCTGTTCGACTCGCGCGAGCAGTCCGCCTACCCGCGCAACGACGCGCTCCTGCTACGCGCGCTCAAGACCCGCAAGACCCAGACCGCCTACGACTTCTTCCTGGGCGACGACGTCGGCCTCGTCGCGCAGCCGTTGTTCCGCGGTGGGCGGGCGCGCGGCGTGGCCCTCTACTCGCGCGACTTCCAGGAGGTCGAGGCCGCGGTGTCGTACATCCGCAACCGCGTGCTGCTGGCCACGCTCGCCGCGCTGGTGCTCGCCCTGCTCGGCGGCTGGCTGGTGGCGCGGCGCCTGGGCCAGCGCGTGCGCCGGCTCGAGCTGGCGGCGGAGGAGGTCGCGCGCGGCACGTTCGTGGACCCGCTGCCGGTGGACTCGAAGGACGAGCTCGGCCAGCTGACGCGCACCTTCAACGAGATGCAGGCTCAGCTGCGCCAGGTCGACGTCGCGCGCAAGGAGTTCATCGCCACCGCCTCGCACGAGCTGCGAACGCCGATCTTCTCGCTGGCCGGGTTCGTCGAGCTGCTCCAGGACGAGGAGCTCGACGAGGACACCCGGCGCGAGTTCCTGGAGACGATGAGCGAGCAGGTGGCACGGCTGCAGAAGCTGTCCGTCGACCTGCTCGACCTGTCGCGCCTCGACGCCGGCTCCCTCGAGCTGCAGACCGAGGCGGTGGACCTCTCCGAGCTCGCGCGCAGCGTGGTCCACGAGTTCACCCCGGCCCTCGCCGACCACGACACCGATCTGGACGTCCGGCTTCCCGAACAGGGCCCGGAGGCCGTCTGCGACCCGGAACGGGTGGCTCAGATCATGCGTATCCTGCTCGACAACGCCCTCCGGCACACGCCGGCGGGCACGCACGTGACCGTGAGGGCAGATCGCAGCAACGGCGCCGCCGGGTTCACGGTGGCAGACGCCGGTCCCGGGCTCCCGGAGGGGAGCCGGGCCAAGGTCTTCCAGCGCTTCTACACCGGAGACGCCGCGCGCGGCGCTGGGCTCGGCCTCGCGATCGCGCGCGAGCTCGCGGAGAGGATGGACGGCCGCCTGCGCGTGAGCTCGCCGTCCGACGGGACCGCGTTCACGCTCGAGCTGCCCACCGGCGGGAACGGCGCGTGAGCCGGGCCTGCGCGGCGCTCCTGGCCGTCCTCGGCCTGGCGGTCGCCGGCTGCGACTCGGACGGCGACGAGTCGTCCGGTGCACCGCGCGAGGTGACGACCACGCGGGTCCAGGTGGTGGAGGGACTCGGCCGCGAGGGCGGGTTCGACCCCGGTCAGATCTACGAGCGCCTGTCGCCCGGCGTGGTGACCATCCTGTCGATCTTCGACGGCGGCGCCGGTCTGCTGCAGGACGACGGGGAGGGTGGTCAGGGCTCGGGCTTCGTGCTCGACAGCCGCGGCTACATCGCCACCAACGCCCACGTCGTGACCACCGGCGGTGGGCCCGGCGGCGGCTCCGAGCGCGCAAAGCAGGTGTTCGTGGAGTTCGCCGACGGCAACCGGGTGCCGGCGGAGATCGTCGGCGACGACCCCAACGCCGACGTGGCGCTGCTCAAGATCGACCCGGCCGGGCTGCGCCTCACGCCCCTGCGCCTCGGCCGCTCGGACGTCCTCGACGTGGGCGAGCCGGTGGCCGCGATCGGCAGCCCGTTCGGCGAGCGCCAGTCCCTCTCGATCGGCGTGATCTCGGCGCTCGACCGCAACATCGAGTCGCTGACCCGCTTCCAGATCGGCAACGCGATCCAGACCGACGCCGCCATCAACCCCGGGAACTCGGGCGGCCCGTTGCTCAACGCGCACGGTCGCGTGATCGGCATCAACGCCCAGATCAAGTCGCAGTCGGGCGGCGGCGAGGGGGTCGGTTTCGCGATCCCGGTGGACGCGGTGGAGCGCTCCTTGCGCGAGCTGCGCGACGACGGCCGCGTCGAGTACGGCTACCTGGGCGTCACCACGCTGCCGCTGTGGCCGCAGCTGGCCGAGCGGCTGGACCTCGACGCCCGCGACGGGGGCCTCGTTCAGGAGGTCGAAGAGGACAGCCCCGCCGAGGACGCGGGGCTCCGCGGCGGCGGGGAGGAGATCGACTTCCAGGCCACGCCGCTGCGCACCGGCGGCGACGTAATCGTGGCCGTGAACGGGCGCCGCCTGACCCGCCGTGAGGACCTCGCCGACGTGATCAGCGCGATGAGCGCCGGCGAGAGGGTCGAGCTCGACGTGCTCCGCGACGGCGAGCGGCGCAAGATCGAGGTCGAGTTGGGCCAAAGACCCGCGAATTCTGGGTAGGGTGCAGGCGTGGTCGAGGCGCCTGAGACGACAGCCGAGAGCCGCGACGTCTCACTGACGATCCCGGCTAGGCCCGACTACCTGGTGCTCGCACGTCTGGCCCTGTCCGCCGTCTGCCGCCTGACGCCCCTCTCGCCCGAGGAGATCGCCGACCTGAAGCTGGCGATCACCGAGGCCGCCAACGACTACGTCGACGAGGGGCGGCCGCTTGACGACGAGAGCCGCGTCAGCTTCTCGTTCCGGCTGCTCGACGACCGCCTCTCGATGGAGCTGAACGGCCCCGGCTCGCCGGTCTCGGCGGTCGAGCAGGAGCTGGGCCGAGCGATCATCGAGGCCACGGTGGACGAGTGCAGCTTCGCCAGCGGGCGGACGCTGCTGGTGAAGTACCTGGCTGGATAACCTTCCGCGCCGTGCTAACGCCGGTTTCCGTAGGCCACAAGAGCCTGGCCGACTACACCCACCTCGCCGGGAGGCCGCTGATCCAGGAGATCCGCGACCTGGCCGAGGACCTCCAGGGACTGAACGTCCTCCACCTCTCGGCGACCGCTTTCGGCGGCGGCGTCTCCGAGATCCTCTACACGCTGATCCCGCTGATGAACGACATCGGCATCGAGGCCGAGTGGCAGATCATGCTCGGTCGCGAGGAGTTCTACAACGCCACGAAGCGCCTCCACAACGCGCTCCAGGGCAATCCCGACTCCCTCACCGACGAGGAGTGGAAGGTCTTCGAGCGCTACAACGCGCTCAACGCCACCGAGATCGAGGGCGAGTGGGACGTGATCATCGTCCACGACCCGCAGCCGGCGGCGATCCGCCAGCACGTGCCGGAGAAGGCGAAGACCTGGATCTGGCGCTGCCACATCGACCTCTCCACTCCCAACCCGGACACGATCGAACGCATCGTGCCGTTCGTGCGCGACTACGACGCCACGGTCTGGCACGTGCCGAAGTACGTGCCCGCCGGAATGGACGGGGTCCGGGCGGGCGTGCACATCTGCCCGCCGGCGATCGACCCGCTGTCGCCGAAGAACATGGCGCTCTCGCCCGAGGACGCCGCCTTCGTCTGCGACCAGTTCGGCATCGACGTGGACCGACCGCTGATGTGCCAGGTGTCACGCTTCGACCCCTGGAAGGACCCGGTCGGCGTGATCGACGCCTACCGGCAGGTGACCGCGGAGCTCCCCGAGGTGCAGCTCGCGCTGGTCGGCTCGATGGCCACCGACGACCCCGAGGGCTGGGAGTTCTTCAACTCGACGATGGCCTACGCCGACGGTGACCCCGACATCCACATCCTCAACAACCTCAACAACGTCGGGGCGATCGAGGTCAACGCGTTCCAGTCGCAGGCCGACGTGGTGATCCAGAAGTCGACCCGCGAGGGATTCGGGCTGACGGTCTCCGAGGCGCTCTGGAAGGGCCGGCCGTTCATCGGCGGCGACGTGGGCGGCATCCCGCTGCAGGTGCAGGACGGCCTGACCGGCTTCCTCGTGTCCTCGCCGGCCGAGTGCGCCGAGCGCTCGCTGCGGATGCTGCGCGAGCCCGATCTGGCCAAGCGGCTCGGGCGGGCCGGGAAGGAGCACGTGCGCAAGCACTTCCTGACCCCGCGCCTGCTGCGCGACTGGATGAAGATCTTCCGGGAACACCGATGAGCTCGGACGCCGCGCTCGTCCTCGTGTCGAACCGCGGTCCCGCGACCTTCCAGGACGGGGAGCCGCGCCGTGGCGGCGGCGGGCTCGTGACCGCGCTGAAGGGGCTCGTCCACCACCGCGACGCCGTGTGGGTCGCGTCCGCCCTGAGCGACGGCGACGTCGAGGCGAGCCGCGAGCACGGCGGGCGTTCGTTCGAGATCGAGCTGGACGGCGACCACTACCGCGTGCGGCTCGTCGAGTCGGACCCCGAGGCGTACGACCGCTTCTACAACGTGGTCGCCAACCCGATGCTGTGGTTCATCCAGCACTATCTCTGGGACCTCTCGAACGCCCCCGACGTGCGGCGCCACGAGGTCGAGGCGTACGAGCAGGGCTACTGCAGGGTCAACGGCGACCTGGCCACCGCGGTGCTCGAGGAGGTCGAGGACGAGGAGCAGGCCGTCGTGATGCTCCACGACTACCACCTCTACGTGGCGCCGAAGCTGATCCGCGCAGAGCGGCCGGACCTGTTCCTGCACCACTTCGTGCACATCCCGTGGACGCAGCCCGACGCCTGGCGGGTGCTGCCCGCGGACATCCGCGAGGACCTCTACGAGGGCATCCTCTCCAACGACATCATCGCCTTCCACACGCGCTCCTACCGGCGCAACTTCCTGCTCTGCTGCCGCGAGCTGTTCGACCTCGAGGTCGACGAGGATGCCGGCGTGGTCCACTTCGAGGGCCGCGAGGTGTGGGTGCGCTCCTACCCGCTGCCGATCTCCGCCGAGACGTTTCGCCGCACCGCCCAGCGGCCGGCTGTGCACCAGTACGAGCGCGAGATCCTGCGCCGCCGGCGCGAGCACCTGATCCTGCGGGTGGACCGCGCCGACCTCTCCAAGAACGTGCTGCGCGGGTTCACCGCGTTCGACCTCTTCCTGGAGCAGCACCCGGAGTTCAAGGAGCAGGTCACGTTCATCGCCCATCTGATCCCCTCGCGACAGGACGTGGCGGAGTACCAGGAGTACCTCGAGCGGATCGAGGCGCTGGTGGCCGTGGTCAACCACCGCCACGGCACGACGGACTGGATGCCGATCGAGCTGCGGCTGCGCGAGAACCTCGAGGAGGCGATCGCCGCGTACAAGCACTACGACCTGCTGATGGTCAACGCGATGTTCGACGGGATGAACCTGATCGCCAAGGAGGGGCCGCTGGTGAACGAGCGCAACGGCGTGTCGCTCCTGAGCGAGAACACCGGGGCACACGAGGAGCTGGCCGACTTCGCGCTGTCGGTGAACCCGTTCGACGTGCACGAGCAGGCCGGCGCGATCCACCGGGCCCTGTCGATGTCGGCCGAGGAGCGGTCGTGGCGGGCGCAGGGGCTGAAGCGGATCGTGACCGCGCGCGACCCGGGCGACTGGGTGGACGACCAGCTGGCGGACATCGAGTCGAAGCGCCGCGGCGAGGCCCCGGTCCGCTCGTAGGGACTACGGCGCGGGATCGGGCGTGAACTCGCCCGAGCGGGGAGCGGGAGGCGGGGGCTGGAGCGGCGCGGGCACCGAGGGCGGCTCCGGCTGCGGCCGCGGCTGGGGTTGCGGCTTCGGCTTCGGCTCGACGATCGGCTGCTCCGCCCATCCCGTTACCTCCTCCGGCCCGCGCGCCTCCTCCGGCCCGTCCGCCTCCCCCCGCTCCGCCGCCCTCGTCGGCCCCCTCTTCCGAACCGGCCGCCGTGCTTTGCCATTGCGCGCCCGCTTCCGCTTCGGCGTCGGCTCCAGCCGGTCCGGCCCGGCCGCATCCGGCATCGGGGCAGCCGGTCCGCTCGGCCCGAGCTCGGGTCC
>JBOGXT010000049.1:0-23884 GCA_050694635.1 Thermoleophilaceae bacterium | reverse complement strand
GAGGAGAACTTCGCCGGCTACGGAACGGCGGTGAAGCTCGACGACGCCGGCCAGTACGGCTGGCACACCTTCGGCGGCAAGCCCGAGGACGTGGAGTACGACCCGACGGCCTTCAAGAAGTACGGCTGGGTCTGCGAGCACGATCCGTACGACCCCGGGTACGTCGGTCGCAAGCACACGGCGCTCGGGCGCTTTCGCCACGAGAACACGGCGTTCCGGCACGAGCCCGGCAAGCAGTTCGTGCTCTACATGGGCGACGACAAGGCCAACGAGGGCGTCTACAAGTTCGTCTCCGATCGCAGCTTCCAGCCGCGACAGGGGTCGAACAACCGCCAGATCGTCGAGGCGGGGCAGCTCTACATCGCGCGCTGGGAGCCCGGCGGTCGGCGCACCTTCAACGCTGCCGGCGACACGACGCCTACCAGCGCCACTGAGGGCACCGGCCGCTGGGAGGAGGTCCTGGAGGCGGAGCTGGACGACACGGCCACGAAGCTGCGCGACCGTTTCGGCACCACCGAGTACAACGATCACTTCGCCACCAACCGGCCCGAGGACGTCGAGGTGGGCGAGGACGGCAGCGTTTTCATCGCGCTCACCAACAACAGCACCGTGAGGGACTCGCACGGCTCGGTGCGCCGGCTGCGAGAGAAGGACAACGACCCCGAAGCACTCGAGTTCGCCTGGCGCGACTACGCCGCCGGCGGGCCGAGCGGTTCCAGCGATCCCGGCGAGGAGGGCTTCTCGGCCCCGGACAACCTGGTCTTCGACAAGGCTGGAAACCTCTGGGTCGTCACCGACATCTCCTCGAGCCGGCTGAACCGCGTCAACCCCGCCAACGAGTACACGTACCACAAGAACAACGCGATGTTCATGGTCCCGACCGCGGGCCCGAACATGGGCGTGGCCTTCCGCTTCGCAAACGGGCCCGTGGAGTGCGAGCTGACCGGACCATACTTCACCCCCGATGAGCGGACGCTGTTCATGAACGTCCAGCACCCGGGCGAGACGACCGGCATCAGCGCCGACGCGCCGGGCGTGTTCGGCCAGGAGGCGACCTACACGAGCTGGTGGCCGGAGGGCAACAGGACGGCGAACGACAACCCCGCGACCCCGATGCCCTCGACCGTGGCGATCACGCGCGGCCGGCCGGGTGAGGGGAGCGACGACGGAGACGACGACTGAGCGCGGCCGTTAGCCGAGCGAGAGAATCTCGGGCGCGGGCTTGCCCGCGGCCAGCCGCTTCTCGATCGCCTGCGCTCGCTTGCGGAACAGCGTCACGTTGCGCAGCTTGATCTCCTCGTAGCCGCGGATCAGGTCCGGCAGCTCGACGAGCTCGAGCGCGGTCGCGTGGTTGTCGGGCGTCAGCTGCGCGAGCGCCCCGGCCACCATGCCCTCGTACTCGCCGATCAGCTCGCGCTCGACGCGGCGCACCTCGGCGTGGCCGAACGGGTCGAGCTTCGTGCCGCGCAGCCGGCGCATCCGGTAGAGGGCGCGGAACGAGGGCACGAACCAGCCGCCGAGCTTGAGCTTCCGGTCGAGCCCCATCGCGCGCAGCATCGGCGGGTGCAGGTTGAACCAGACCTTCACGTCGTCGCCGAACTCGGCCCGCATCTTGGCCTGCTCGTAGGAGTCGAGGTGCAGGCGCGCCACCTCGTACTCGTCCTTGTAGGCCATCAGCTTGAAGAGGTGGCGGGCGACGGCCTCGGTCAGCTCGGTGTGTCCAGGCGTGCGCTCCTGCTCGGCCATGTGCACGCGGCGCACAGCCTCTGCGTAGCGGCGCGCGTAGGCCTCGTCCTGGTAGGCCACGAGCTCGGGCACGCGCACCTCGACGAGGCGGCGCAGCTCGTCCCGGTCGCCGTCCACGGCGAGCTCGACGAGCTCGCGCTCGCGCTCCGAGAGCTCGCGGACCGGCACGACGGACTCCGGCGACTGGGTGGCCCGCTCCACGGCGTCCGGGGCGGCCACCACCGCGCGGCCCCAGGCGAATGCGGCCAGGTTCTTCTCCACGGCGGCGCCGTTCAGGCGGATCGCCTCCTCCAGCGCCTCGCGGGAGACCGGCAGCATCCCTCGCTGGTAGGACGCGCCGAGCGCCAGCGTGTTGGTCATCATGTGGTCGCCGAAGAGGCGCTCGGAGAGGCGCTGGGCGTCGAGGTAGAGGTTGTGCTCCCTGCGCGTGGCGGCGTCGATCTTGTTGAGCTGTGAGGCGAGCTCCGGGAAGCGCTCGTTCACGTCCACGACCATCCGCCCGGTCGGCACCGCGCTGGTCGAGACCACGGCGACGGTCCGGTCGGGCGCCGCGGTGACGAGGTTCTTGTCGGCCGCCGCGCCGAGCAGGTCGAAGCCGAGGTAGAGGTCGATCGAGCCGGCCGGCGCCTTCGACGCCGCGGCAAGCTGCGCGCGCGAGATGCGCAGGTCGGAGGTCACCGGCCCTCCCTTCTGCGACAGGCCGGTCTGGTCGAGGCCGGATACGTGCAGGCCGTCGATCAACGCGGCCATGCCGAGCACCTGGTTGACGGTCACGACGCCGGTGCCGCCGATCCCCATCATGCGCACGCCGAAGTCCTCGTCCGAGACGAGACGCTCCGGCTCCGGCAGCTCCACGTCGAGCGGCGGCGTCTCGTGCCGCGCCTTCTCCCCGGGCACCACCGTCAGGAACGAGGGGCAGTCGCCTTCGAGACAGGAGTAGTCCTTGTTGCACGACGCCTGGTGGATCTGCGTCTTCCTGCCGAACTCGGTCTCGACCGGGAGCACCGACAGGCAGCTCGACTTCTCGCCACAGTCGCCGCAGCCCTCGCAGACGCGCTCGTTGATCCAGATCCGCTCGGCGGGCTCCGGCTGCTTGCCGCGCTTGCGCGAGCGGCGCTTCTCCGCCGCGCACTCCTGGTCGTGGATCAGCACGGTCACGCCCTCGACCTGCGCCAGCTCCTGCTGGGCGGGCAGCAGCTCCTTGCGGCCGCGCAGGTCGGCGATCGGGGAGAGCGCGACGCCCTTGTAGCGGCTCGTGTCCTCGGCCGTGACGATGATCCGCTTGACGCCCTCGAGCTCGAGCCAGCGCGTCAGGTCGGGCACCGACAGCTGGCCTTCGATCGCCTGGCCGCCGGTCATCGCGACGTGCTCGTTGTAGAGCAGCTTGTAGGTGATGTTCACGCCGGCGGCCACCGCGGCGCGGATGGCGAGCGAGCCGGAGTGGTGGAAGGTGCCGTCGCCCAGGTTCTGGACCAGGTGGGTGTCCTCGGTGAAGGGCGCCATGCCGATCCACTGCGCGCCCTCGCCGCCCATCTGCGTGATGCCGGTGATCTCGCCCTTCCCCTCGGGGTTGAGCAGCACCATCGTGTGGCAGCCGATCCCGGCTCCCACGAGCGTGCCCTCCGGTGCTTTGATCGAGGAGTTGTGCGGGCAGCCGGAGCAGAAGAAGGGCGAGCGCTGGGCGCCGGCGGCAATCGGCAGCTCGCCGGGCCGCTTCTCGATCGAGTCGAGCCGGCGGATGTGCGCCTCCACCGAGTCGAGCTGGATCTTCCGGCCCAGCCGCGCCGCCACGGCGCGCGCGATCACGTCGGCGTCGAGGTCCAGCTCGGCCGGCAGCAGGCGCTCGCCGCGCTCGTCGCGCTTCCCGTGCACGAGCGGGGCGTCGCTTGTGGCGTACAGCGCCTCCTTGAGCAGCGTCTCGAGGAACGGGCCCTTCTCCTCGACCACGAGGATCTCGCCCAGGCCGCGGGCGAAGTGGTGCACGATCTCGTGCTCGAGCGGCCAGATCATTCCGAGCTTGAGGATGCGAATCCCGGCGCGCTCGAGGGCGCGGTCGTCGAGCCCCATGTTGCGCAGCGCGTGCTTGAGGTCGTGGTAGGGCTTGCCGGCGGCCACGATGCCGAGCCAGGCGTCGCTCGCGCCCTCGATCGCGTTGACCCCGTTCTCGCGCGCGTAGGCGAGAGCGAGGTCGGTGCGTACGCCCAACATGCTGCGCTCCATATCGAGTGACGCCGGCGCCAGCAGATGGCCGTTGGGCTGGTGCTCGTAGCCCAGGTCGGGCAGCGCCGGGGAGACGCGGTCGGACGCCACCTCGATGGTGCCGACCGCGTCTGCCACGTTCGTGACGATCTTGTAGCCGGCCCAGAGCCCCGACGCGCGCGAGCAGGCGTAGGCATGCAGGCCGAGGTCCACGACCTCCTGCACGTTTCCGGGGAAGAAGACCGGCATGTGGAGGCTCGCGAGCATCGACTCGGAGGCGCTCGGGACCGTGGAGGACTTGCAGCTGGGGTCGTCGCCCACAACGGCCAGGCCGCCGCCGGTCCGCGACACTCCCACGAAGTTGCCGTGCCGCAGCGAGTCCGCGGCGCGGTCGAGGCCGGGCGCCTTGCCGTACCACATCCCCAACACGCCGTCGTAGCTCGAGCCGGGCAGCTGGGCGGTCAGCTGGCTGCCCCACGCCGAGGTGGCGCCGAGCTCCTCGTTGAGGCCCGGCACGTGGCGCACGTGGTGCTCGTCCAACAGCTTGCGGTTGCGCTGGAGCTCCTTGTCGAGCCCGCCGAGCGGCGAGCCCTGGTAGCCCGAGATCATCGTGCCGGTGTGGAGGCCGCGGCGGCGGTCGGCGCGGTGCTGGTCGAGCGCGAGCCGGACGAGCCCCTGCACGCCCGTGAGGAGGACGCGGCCCTCGTCCAGAACGTACTTGTCGTCGAGCGAGACCTCGCGGCGCGCGCGTTCCGGGCGGCCGTTGTGGTCGCGTTCGAAGCGGTGTCCGGGCGCCGGGCGCCCGGTGCGGCGGCGCAGGGCCGTCGAGGTCATCGAAGAGCTCCTCCCACTCATTGGTGAGTGCAATTTACCATTGGTGGTACACGGAAGCCAATACCCCGCCCGCTTGAAGCCAACCGGGACCGGGTATATGGTCAATCATCATGACCATTGCTACCCAGGCCGTCTCGACTCCAATCCCGGCGATCGCCGACGACGATCACGAGCAGGTGGTGATCCGCCAGGACCCCGAGACCGGACTGCGGTTCATCGTCGCCGTGCACTCCACGGTGCTCGGCCCGGCGCTGGGCGGGATGCGCCTGAAACGCTACCCGGGCGGCCTGCGAGAGGCACTCGAGGACGTGATGGGCCTGGCCCGCACGATGACGCTCAAGGCGTCGGCGGCCGGCCTCGACCTGGGCGGCGGCAAGGCGGTCATGATCGACGACGGGCGCAGCGAGATGCGCCGGGCGCGTCTGGAGGGTGCGGGACGCGCGATCGACGCCCTGGGCGGCGCCTACATCACCGCCGAGGACATCGGCACGACCTGCGCCGACATGGACTACGTCGCGCGCTTCACGCGCTACTGCGTCGGGCGCTCCCGCGAGAACGGCGGCGGCGGCGATCCGTCCCCGGTGACGGCGGAGACGGTCTTCCAGGCGATCCGCCGCGGGCTCGAGGCGCACGACGGCTCGGAGGAGCTCGAGGGCCGCCGGGTGGGCGTGGTCGGGCTGGGCAAGGTCGGCGCCCGGCTGGCGGCGCAGCTTGCGGAGGCGGGCGCGCGCGTGGTGGCCTGCGACCTCGACGCCGGGCGTTGCGAGCGCTTCGCCTCCGAGCACGGCGCCGAGATAGCGCCGTCGGCCGAGGCGATCATGGGGCTCGAGCTGGACGTGCTCGCCCCATGCGCGGCCGGCGGCCTGATCGACGACGCGCTGGCGCGCTCGATCGACGTCCGGGTGGTGGCGGGCGCCGCCAACAACCCGCTCAGCAACCGCGGCGTGGCTCGCACGCTGATGGAGAGGGGCACCCTCTACGTACCCGACTTCCTCGCCAACTGCGGCGGGCTGATCCACGTCTCCGGCGAGTGGTATCGCGGCGCGGGCCCGAGCGAGGGCGAGCGGATCGCGCGCGCCATGGACCGGCTCGACCAGGCGATCGCGGCGGCCGCCGCCGAGGGCTCCACCCCGCTCGAGGTGGCGGAGCGCCAGGCGCTCGAGCGCGTCGAAGCCGCGAGACGATGAATTCGCCAGGTGCCGTGCTGGGCGAGCGGGCCTATAGTGGAGCGGCCTTGGAGCGCTCGTTCGAGCCCGTCGCGACGCGCCGGACGTTCGAGGAGGCCGTGGAGCAGATCGCCGAGAAGATCAAGGCCGGCGACCTGCACACCGGGGACCGCCTTCCGTCCGAGCGCGATCTGGCCGCACAGATGCGGATCAGCCGTCCGACCCTGCGCGAGGCGATCAAGGTCCTGACCGAGGCCGGCGTGCTCGAGGTGCGCCGCGGGCAGTCGGGCGGGATCTTCGTGGCCTCCGAGCTGATCCCGCGCGAGCTGCTGCGTAGCCGCCAGGAGGTCCGCTTCGGCGAGATCGCCGGCGTGCTCGAGGCGCGGCGCCTCCTCGAGCCGCGCGTGGCCCAGCTGGCGGCCGTGCACGCGACCGAGGACGACTTCGCCGCGATGGCCCAGACGATCGAGCGCCAGCGCGAGCTCGCCGCGAGCGACGACTTCCTGCGCCACGAGGACCTCTTCCTCCAGCTGGACCTGAAGTTCCACCTGGCGCTGGCGCGCGCCACGCGGAACGCCACGATCGTCGGGCTGATGCGCACGATGCTGCGCCAGCTGGAGATCGCCCGCGACATGGCGATGCACGCCCCGCTGGTGCCCGACTGGACGATCGACATCCACGAGCGCACGCTGGCGGCGGTGCGCGCCGCGGACTTCCCGCTGATCGACGAGGTCATGGACGAGCACCTGGCCCAGCTCGAGCAGATCTGGGAGCGCGAGACCGGCCGCGGGCTGGTCCGAACGCTGCCGGACTTCCTGCAGCCGGTGGCGGAGCGCTCGCGGGCGCTGCGCACGGGTTAGCTCTCGTACCTCTGGATCCACTCCGTGAGGAACGGCTCGGCGATCCGATACTCGCCGCGGCCCAGCCTCCTCACCAGCTCTCCACGCTCGAGCGCGTTCACCGCCGTCTGGACGGTCGGTGTCGCCGGCAGGGAGTGGCGACGTTGATAGTCGGTGCTCAACGGGCGCCCCGGCTGTTCCTGCGCGAGAGCCTGTAGGACCCGCTTCTGCGCTGCTGAGACCCCATCCCAAATCAGGCTGAAATGCGAGTGCTCGGAACGAAGCGTCGCATCAAGGGCGCCGTCGATCGTCGCGACGTCCGCGGCCTCACCCGCAGGCGTCTCCTCCCAGAGGAAGTAGAGGAGCTCTTGGGTGGCGTAGGGATGGCCACCGGTGAGCTCGAGTGCCCTCGCACAGGCGTCGGGACTCAGCTGCTTGCCGGTCTCGTCGAACTTGGCGAGCGCGTAGGGCGCGAAGAGATCCGGCGGGATGACGTCCAGCTCCGTCTGCTTGGCGCTCCGCCAGAACGGCTCGTTCTCGTCGTTGAAGATCTGGCGCATCATGTGGCGCTTGCTACCGAGATAGATATGTGCCACCTCGGGCTGCTCCTGGAAGATCGAGCGCATGAGCCTTATGAGCGCGGGGTCGATGTCGACCACCTCTTGAAACTCGTCCAAGACCAGGACTACGCGGCGCCCGCGGTCAGCGGCGATCCGGCCGAGCATGGTGAGCAGCTCTTCGAGGGTGGCATCGATGTCCTCCTTTGCCGCACGGGCATCGAAGCTGAAGGACACGGTGCCGTCGTTGGGGTCGACGGTGATGATGGGCGTCAGGCGGAGGCCCGCGAAGACCTTCAGTCGCTCCTTGGCATTCCACAACCGAGTTGCCAGCTCCTCGTGGATCGTCTTGGCCAATTTCGCAGCCAGTTGGTCCTTCGTCGGCGTGCGCATCAGGTCCACCTGCGCGACCAGCACGTCTTCCTTGACGAGCTCTTGGGCCACTCGCCAAACGAGCGAGGACTTGCCATAGCGGCGCGGGGCGAGCACGACGACGTCTTGGCCGTTACGGGCGTCGGCTACAAGGCTGTCTATCTCAGCCCGGCGATCCGTGAACGCCTCGTCCAGGGCGAGCGGGCCGAACCTGAAGGGATTGACAGCGTGCTTTGCTCCCACGGCCTCTCATTATGCCAGAGAACATTATGCCTTGCGCCATATTGATTTCCCCGCCAGGGCTCATTATGTCGCCATGCATAATGCTTGCGCGATCGTAACCCGGTCGCCATCCCGGTGGTATGTCTTGTTGACCGCTGGTCAGCAAGCACAGGAGGCGCTATGAGCGACGACGCACCGCGCAGCAAGCAGTTCCTACTCGCCAGGGCCGAGGGCCGGGTCCTCGAGTGGATCGCCCGCCGGTTGCCGGCCCGGGTCATGCCCGACCACATGACCGCGCTCGGCGTCCTGGCCGCCTTCGGCATCGCGGGCGCTTATCTGCTCTCCAACGGTGACAAGGCCTGGCTCTGGGCAGCCTCGGCGCTGCTCGTCGTCCACTGGCTCGGAGACTCGCTCGACGGCACGCTCGCCCGGGTGCGCCGCATCGAGCGGCCGAAGTACGGCTACTACCTCGACCACCTGGTCGACGCGATCGCCACCGCCTTGATCGGGCTCGGGCTCGGCCTGTCCCCCTGGATGCTGCTGTCGGTCGGCCTGCTGATCGTGATCGCCTATCTGGTGCTCTCGATCAACACCTACCTCGAGACCTACGCGTTCGGCGTCTTCACGCTCGGCTACGGCCGCCTCGGCCCCACCGAGGTGCGCGTGGTCCTGATCGTCCTGAACACGCTGATCGCGCTCGGAGTGGGCCTCGGCTTCCAGGTCGGCGGCCTCGGGCTGACCGTGCTCGACCTGATCGGCCTCGGGATCGCAGGCGTGATGGCGGCAGGCCTGGTCGGAAGGGCGGCGCGCAACCTGCGCCGGCTCGCCGAGCTCGAGCCGGCGGGGCGCCCCCGCCAGGCCTAGCCGGCCAGCGCCTTCGCCACCACGCGCAAGTCGTCCGCGAACGCCTCCCGCTCGGCGGCGCGGGAGGGGTCGTCGCGCTGGCGCAGGATGGCGGAGGGGTGGATCGTGGCGGCGACGATCGGAGCGAGCTCCGAGTCCAGCAGCTCGCCCCGGTGCCGGGTCAATCGGAACGAGCTGCCCATCAGCGCCTTGGCCGCCGTGGCGCCCAGCAGCACCAGCGCCTCCGGCTCGACCACCCGCAGCTCCTCCTCCAGCCACGGCTTGCAGGCTTCGATCTCGAAGCGCTTCGGCGTCTGGTGGATGCGCCGCCTGCCGCGTTCCTCGAACTTGAAGTGCTTGACGACGTTGGTCACATAGGCCGCGTCGCGCGCGATCCCCGCCGCTTCGAGCCCCTTGTCGAGCTCTTTGCCGGCCGGCCCCACGAACGGCTTGCCGGCCAGGTCCTCCTTGTCGCCCGGCTGCTCGCCCACGAACGTCACGCGGGCGCGCTTGAGTCCCTCGCCGAAGACGGTCTGGGTCGCGCCGCGCCAGAGGTGGCAGCCGCGGCAGCCGGCGGACGCCTCGCGGAGCGCGCTCAGGGTGCGTTTCTCTGGCAGGAACGGGGTGGCGTCGTGGTACTCCTCCACGGCCCCCGGTTACCCGGAAACGGGTAGCGTCAGCGCGCATGCCCGGACCCCTCCTCGCCGTCGACGCCCCCTCGATGCTCTTCCGCGCCTTCTACGCGTTGCCCGAGTCGATCAAGGGCGGCGGCGACACGCCCGTGAACGCCCTGCTCGGCACAGCCAACCTCGTGCTGCGCGAGGTCGAGCAGCACGACCCCCGCGCGGTCGTGCTCTGCGTCGGCCCCGACGCCGCCGACTACCGCGTCGAGCTGTTCGACGGCTATCACGCCGACCGACCCGAGGTGCCCGAGGGGCTGGTGCCCCAGTTCGCCGACGCGCGGGACTTCTTCGAGGCGTTCGGCTGGGTGGTCCACATCCACGACTCGCTCGAGGCGGACGACCTGCTCGGCTCCTACGCGCATCGAGAGGCCGAGAACGGCGGCCGCGCGCTGGTCATGACGGGAGACCGCGACATGTTCCAGTGCGCCAGCGACCGCGTCACGATCCTCTACGTGCGCACCGGCGGCAGGGGCGCGGAGCCGGTCGACCCCGACGACGTGCGCCGCCGCTACGGCGTGCCGCCCGACCTCGTGCCCGACTTCATCGCCCTCCGCGGCGACCCCTCCGACGGCATCCCGGGCGCCAAGGGCATCGGGGAGAAGACCGCCGCCGACCTGCTCTCGCGCCACGGCTCGCTCGACGCCGCCCTCGACGGCGCCGTGCGCGAGTCCAGCGCGCGGGTGCGCGGCGCGCTGCTGGACCAGCGCGACGAGCTGCTGCGCTTCCGCGAGATCGCGACGCTGCAGGATGTCGACCTCGAGCTGCCGCCCGACCGCCCGACCGACCTCACCGGCGCCGCGGCGGCGGCCCGCGAGCGCGGGATGAACCGCCTGGCCGAGCGGCTGGAGAAGGCGGCGGCCGGCTGACCGCCCCCGGCCGAGCGGTCGCCCCCACCGGCTCGGACCGGGCCGTCGCGCTCGCATTCCGGCGGCTCCTGCCGCTGCTCGTGCTGATGCACGTGATCGCCTACGCGGACCGGGTGAACATCACGTTCGCCGAGACCGAGATCAGGAACGACCTCGCGATCTCGGCCACCGTGTTCGGGCTCGCCGCCGGCATCTTCTTCCTGAGCTACGTGGTCCTCGAGGTGCCGAGCAACCTCGTGCTGCACCGCGTCGGCGCACGTCTCTGGATGGGCCGCATGATCAGCTGGGGCATCGTCGCCACCGCCACCGCGTTCGTCTGGGACGGCGCATCGCTGGTGGTGGCGCGCATCCTGCTCGGGGTCGGCGAGGCCGGTTTCTTTCCGGGCGTCGTCTACCTGCTCGCCTGCTGGTTCCCGGAGCGCGACCGGGGCCGGCGATGAGCGTGTTCATGCTCGGCATCGTGTTCGCCGCGGTGCTCGGCGGCGCGCTGTCCGGCGGCCTGCTGGAGCTCGACGGCGCGCTCGGTCTCGAGGGCTGGCAGTGGCTCTTCATCGGCCAGGGGCTGCCCGCCGTCGCGGTCGGGGTCTGGGTGCTGCGCGCGCTCCCCGGCTCGCCCGCCGAGGCGCGCTGCCTGCCGGACACCGAGCGCGAATCGCTCCAGCGCGAGCTCGCCGCCGAGGCGACGGCGCGCGAGGCGCGCCACGGTTTCACGCTGCGCGACGCGCTCACCGACCGGCGCATCCTGAAGTGCGCGGCCGTCGCCTGGATCTCCGAGGGGATGGCGGCGATGTCGCGCGCCCCGGCCGGGTGGGGCGCGCGCTAGTGGGACAGCTTCCAAATAGCTCGGGGAGCGGGATTGCCGGGAGTTCCAAGGGGCGTTTGTACAACTGCCCGGGCCCTAATGTACGCGCCGGAGCCGTCGCTTCCAGCCGGTGGGCCTCTCAGCCGCCCATGATGTAAAAACCGCGAAGCCAACGGGCGCGCTCGGTGCGCGGCATCCGCTCACGTTCTGCCATGTAGTGCGCCGGCGCGAGCGTCCGGACGCCGAGACGACGCGCGACGAGTTGCAGCACGAAGTCGACATAGTCGCGGGTCAGCGAACCTTGGTCAGCATCCCCCAACAGCGTGCCCTTACTGAATCGCGCGCTCCGTTGGCGGCATTGCTGCGAGCCGTAGGGTCCGGTACCACGAGAGACCGAGCCTCTCGCAGATGCGTCGGGCCGGTGGGAGGTCAGCGAAGCGGTCGCTCTCGACGCGCGCGAGGTCGAAGCGGCGTTGAGTAGCGCTCGTGATGTCCTGAGGAGCGGCCAGCGAGGCGACCGCCCTCACCCCTTCAAGCAGGTGTAGCGGGTCCCATTTGATGCTCGTGTTCGCTGCGGCCACTCCGGGACCGTGCGACACGCGTAGGCGCGGGACGGCGGATTTCGCGCCAGCACCCACTCCGGGTGGCATCGGCGTCGGCACGGACGGCCCCGCCGGGGCACTCACCTCGTACTTCAGCTAGCCGCCTTCTTGGCCTCGCGCCTGGCACGCAGGTGCTAGGACCCGCGGTGGGGTACGCGCCCGAGCTAGGACTTGGGGAGGGGAGGAAGGCTGACGAGCTGCTCGTACTCCGCAGCCTTGGACGACGCGCCCAGCGAAAGCAGCATGGCGGAGTGGCCCATGGCCTCAAGCGCCTCCGGTGTATCGAGCGGAAGCATCTTCTCGCCAGTGGCGATGTAGGGCCCGGTCGGCCCTGCGTAATCGCTGAACTCGTGCGTCATCGCATCTAAATAGTAGCTGCACTCCCCGAGGAAGCACGGATGGTTTCCTCAAACACGACGGCCAACGCCTCGTAGTTCTGATGTCGGCCGCCGCGTCGCAGAGCTTGACCAAGCGCCCATTGCTGCTCATCGTGGTCCGGCAGGGCTACACCAGTGGCCCCGAGTCGCACGAGCGCGTACTGGAGAGCAACGTACGCCACGCGCCCGTTGCCGTCGAAGAAGGGGTGGGTGGACAGCAGCTTGGCGTAGAACTTCGCCGCTGGCAGGGTCGCGTCGCTCAGCTTGCGCTGGCGCTCATCGGCGACGGCGGCATCCCGCTCCTCGATGGCTTCTCGCAATGCGGAGAAAGCCTCACCCAGGCGTTGAGACACGCTGCTTCCTTTGCAGCTGACGATGGTCTCCGGTTGCGGCCTCTCCTTCGTTCCCCAGACGACATCGAACTGGCTGCGCTCCTCACCCACGCGCTGGCGCCCAGCCTGCTCAGGAAACCAGAAGCCGAAGATGCGCTCATGCCACAGGCGCACGTCCCGAGGAACAGCGACGTAGCCGTCGCTGGCTTGAGCGACGACCTCGGCGGTGACTACCGCAACCCGCTCGGTGATGGCCTTCCAGGTCTCCTCGGGAGTCAGCCCTTCGGCGCAGTAGAACACCGAGGTCGGCTCGTCTCGAAAGACAGCGAACGTCGCCCGAGCGGCGGCAACAGGGGCCGTCGCGGCCGGACGCCGCCCGGCTCCGCAGCCCGACACATGTCCACCACGAGCACGCCCCATCGCTCCGACAATAGGTCGAGGGCGGGACAGCGCAGCGGGTTTCGAGTACCGGCTGGCCGTGCCGGCTCATGGTTCGCTGCGCTGCTTGAAGTGGCTCAGAGCTAGGCCCGCGTCACGCTCCGGGGCCGGCACACGAACGACCGGCCCATGTCCGAACACCGGCGCACCGAAGTCGCGCACGGCGTCGAAGTAGGCCCGTTGGCGCTGGCGTCCGTGAGGCCCGGGGAACTCAACCGCCGTCTTGTGCGCGAAGTCGCGGTCCGACCGCTCGCGCAGGCGCTCGCACAGAGCTCGGTACTTCACGAGGTCGAAGCCGAGGGCTGCGTAATCGGGGTAGAAGTCGAGAGTCTTCCGGCGGGCGCTCGTGACTCGTCGAGCTCGACGAGCTGCTCGACATCGCCAAGCAGGAAGTCAGGGTGCAGCGGGCGAGCGGGCTTCGCCGCGAGCGCCCGTTCCTCACCATCGAGGGCGGCGAACAGGTCCCGGAGCTCGGCCAGCGCTTCCGGGGCGAGCGCCTCGCGGAACGGGCCATGCTCGTGGCCGCGGCTCGTCAGCCAAGCGAGCGCGTGTCCCGGGCGCAAGTCGATGCCCTCGGCCACGGCCAGGCGCTCGAACTCGCGGGCAGTGTCACCGACCGGGCTCATCTACGAACAGGGGCGAAATACCGGCATGACTTCCGAGGCGGACGCTCAGAACCTGCAGGCTCTTCCTACACCCGAGGACGTCCAGCGCGGGTTGCACTGGTCCGAGCGTTGGCGGGACAAGTTCCGCGAAGGGACGTGGCTGCGAGCCCGCTATGACGCCTTCTTCCTGCCCATCGACAAGCCGACAGCATTTACCGAGCCGCACGAGGAGCTGGTCATGCTTCTCGCACCCCGCAAGACCGCCGGCAAGTGGGACGAAGAGCGCACCAAGGAAATCCTGGAGGAAGCGCAGTCCATCTTCGAGCACGCCGACCAGCGCGGTCAGGCGGCCGAGCGGCGCGCCACCACCCTTCGGGGAGCCGTGGCTATTGCGGCCAGTCTCATCCTCGCTGGGGGAGCGCTTCTCGCTGACCCATCGAAGGTGCAGGGAGCCGGCTGGCGAGCCGCCCTGGCCCTCGGGTTGGTGGCCGTCACTTTCTGCCTCGTGGTGTCTGGTGCCAGAGCGCTGGCCACTACGTCGCGCATTCACGTCTACCACGCGCCGACCCAGACAGACATCCTTCGGCGCAGCGGTGTCCCGCTAGCCGAGGCCCGCATCGAGCTCGCCGCCGAGACCCTCAAGGGCTTCCGCTACAACACGAAGGTCGCAAACTGGAAGGTCGCGCATCTGAGCGCGGCCGCCGAGTGGTTCAGCAGAGGTCTCATTGCCCTGCTGCTTCTCGCGCTAGTGCTCGCGGCGTATGGCGTGTTCGGTCCCGACCCGCCAGCAGAGCCAGCGGCATCGCAACCAGCGTCTGACGCGGGGCAGCGCTAATCGCGGGGGCGACCGTTTGAGATGCGTGACTGCGCTGGGCCAACGCCGCTACGACCGGACTCATCAGTCGGTTACCGTCCCATTCATGCTTGGTGACAATCCGACCCATGACGCCCTTGTCCAGTCTCTTGCCGACTACCTAGCTAGGCGAGAATGCCGAGCTGCGAGTGGTCGACCGCGAATGGTCGCAACCTCCTGCCTCCATCGGCGCACACCGGCCCGACCTCACCGCGCAGGCGCCGGGCCGTTTCATCATCGGCGTGGCCGCCACGGGCCACCAGCTCACTGAGGCAGCAACGGTGGAGCCCCTACGGGCGTTCCTTGCCTGGCGCGACTCCGACGGGATTCGAGCTGTCGTCCACCTGTGCGTGCCAAAAGGGTGGGAGGACCGCGCGCATCAAGCGTTCATCGATGCTGGCGGTGAAGGAGGCGATGAACTGAACAACGTGCGGTCGGTGGCGGGGCTCGGCGTAGCGCCGCCTGAATAGGGGCGGCCTAGCTCACACCGTCCCCGAGCGAACGCAAGGCCTCTTCGAGGGCCCGCTCGGTGGCGGCAAGGTCGGCCGTTAGCTGAGCACGCCGCTCACGCGCGGCAGCAATGTCCTCGACACCGGCATCCGCTGCCAGGGCTTGCGCTTCCTGTAGCTCGTTCCGCAGCTCCGCCAGCCGGCTGCGGGCCTGGCGCGGGAACGAGAAGTCGAGCTGGTAGGTGCCGGCCCCGCTCGTCCGCTCGACCACGGGCGAGCGACCTATCTGCGTGAGGAAGGTCGCGAGCGGGTCCTTCCCCGCGGGCATGAAGCCCTGTCGCGTGAAGAGCTCGAACCAGGTCCGGTAGTGGACCGGGCCCTGGGCTTCGGGGGTGCCGGCGAGGACGCGGACCGCGGTTTCGCGGATGCGCGCGCCTCGCAATACCGTGGCCTCGTTGCTGCCCGACCCGTGGGCAGTGTCCGACACGACGCTTAGTCGCGGCCGCTCATGTGAGTTGGCGTCGTCGCCGAAGTCGTCGGTAAAGCGGTGGAGGACCCGAAGCTGGTCTTGGAGTTCCTCGCGGCCCTCATCCAGGGCAGCGAGTTCCCGCGCGAGCGCTGCGCGACGGGTATCGAGGCGCACGAGCTCTCGCTCGATGCGCGCGCGCTCGGCCGCAGCCGCGGATTGCATTCGGCGCGAGGGGGCGTAGGTATCGCGCGTCGCCACTCGCTGAGACATAGCGCGTTCGGCCATCCACAGCGATGTTGAGAACTCGCCCCGACGGTCCTACGGCCGCTTGCTATAGCCAGGTCCTACATAGCGGCCCCGCGGTCGCTCTGTGGATAACGCTGTGGATAGCGCCGGAAAGCGGCTGCAAAGGCAGCGAGTGCGGACCACGGTGATGATTGTGGAAAACGGTCGGCGCATCCTCGACACCGCAAAGTCCGCGCAATTCGCTCGGCCTCGGCCTCTACGGCGGCGCTTGTCTGTCCGGGTCGGCTCGTACGTTCTCGCCAGTGAGCGCAGTCGACCGACCTCCGAGGAGGAGCAGTACTGGGCAGGAATCAGCACGTCGTCCCGCGAGATGCGGACTGGGCGGTGCGCGCCGAGGGCAACTCCCGCGACACCTCGCACCACCCCGCCCAGGCCGAGGCCATCGACGCCGCGCGAGACATCGCGCGCAACCAGGGCAGCGAGCTCTGGTGCACGACCGTCAGGGACGCATCCGTGCACGCGACAGCTATGGAAGGGGCCCCTCCCCGCCCCGCGGCTGAGGGGCGGGTCGCGAACGGCGGACTAGAGGACATTGAGGACCACGAGGACCAAGGAGAGATTCGATGGAAGCCGTGTACTTGCTGGTGGGAGTGGCGCTCGGCTGCGCCGCAACCTTGGTCGTGGCGCGGGCGGTGCTGCGCGCACGTGTGGGCGCTGTCGCCGGTGAGCGTGACGCCGCCCTTGCGGCCGCCGATGCCGCCCGCGGACGCGCAGACCGCCTCGACGAGGCCAACCGTGCGCTCGACAACAAGGTAACCCGGCTCTCGACCCAGCTTGAGGAAAAGGAGGCGTCGGACTCGCAGCGCAAGGAACTGGTCGACACGGTTCGCAGCTCGGTGGTGAGCGAGGTCAAGGTCATGTGCGGCGAGGCGATGCGCGACCAGAGCGGTGAGCTCGTGAAGCTGGCGCGGTCGGAGTTCAAGACCGCCCGCGTCGAGGCGAGCGCGGACCTTGAGGCCCGCCAGAAGGCCGTCGAGCAGCTGGTGGAGCCTCTAGCGAACGCGGTCACGAACATCGGCGAGCGCATCGACACGCTCGACCGGGCCCGCGTGAAGTCGCAAGCCGACCTTGGCGGACAAATCCGCGCCCTGGTGGAGAGCGGACAGGACCTTCGCCGCGAAACCGGGGCGCTTGCCCGCGCCCTGCATCAGCCGCACGTGCGCGGCGCCTGGGGCGAGCTGCACCTTCAGCGTGCCGTCGAGCTCGCGGGCATGGTCGAGCACGTCGACTTCGTGCGTCAGTCTCAACGTGACGACGACGGCCGCGTGCTGAGACCTGACATGGTCGCGAAGCTGCCGACCGGCAAGGCCATCGTCGTGGACGCCAAGGCACCTGTGGCCCCGCTTGTCGAGGCACACCAGCTGGAGGACGGCCAAGCGCGTGCGGCTCAGCTGCAGCTCTTCGCAAAGGGCGTCCGCGCCCACGCGAACAAGCTCGGCGCCAAGCGTTACTGGGACCAGTTCGACACCAGCCCGGAACTGGTGCTGATGTACCTGCCCGGCGACCACTTCCTCAGCGAGGCCCTCCGCTTCGAGCCGACGCTCATCGAAGACGCCTCCCGCAACTGCGTCTTCATCGTGACGCCGGCGACGCTCATGGTCACGCTGCGCACGGTCGCGTTCGTCTGGCAGCAGGAGATGCTGACCGAGGAAGCGCGAGCCATCGGGCAGCTTGGACGGACTATCTACAGCCGGCTCGGCGTGTTCCTGGGCCTGTTCAACAAGCTCGGCAGGGCCCTCAACACGAGCGTGGAGGCTTACAACCGCGTGGCGGGCTCCCTCGAGCGTCGGCTACTGCCTGCCGCGCGCCGACTTCCGCAAACCGGCGCGGTGGGAAGCGACGTGGAGCTGCCCGACGTGCAAGGCGTCGACCTGAGGGCGCGCGAGGTGCAGGCGCCAGAACTCGTCGAACGCTCGGTGGCTGACGTGCAGAGCAACGGTCCCTCACGTGACGAGGCCGACGAAAACACTGCGAATAGCGGCCACATTGCGTCGGGAGAACTTCCGGATTCGGAGGAAGGCTGGAAGCTGCCGGAGAGGCGCCAGGTGAAGTCACGTGTCTGAAGAGCAACTCAACCTCGACCTGAACGGTCACGGGCGCTCGCCGCTAATGCGACGGATTGCGGCAATGGTGGCGCCGGTCGCTGCCGACGCTGGCGCGGTCGTAAGCGACGAGGAGCCGCTTGCGGTCGCGCGCGCGGTCTGCGAGGCGTTCGCGCACGACGACGCCGTCGGCGGACTCACCAAGGCTGAGATTGCCGCGCGCGTGAACGGCACTTGCACGCCCGCTCAGCTGGAGCAGCGCCTCGGCGTTTTCGTGCGCATGGAGCTGCTGCGACCCATCCTCGACAAGAAGCACCAGCAGCGCTACGTGCTCGCGCCGGCGGGCCTCGTCGGCACCCTCATCGTCGACCGATTCGCCGAGCGCGGCGGCGTCGAAGAGCTTCTCGGCCTGCTCGACCGCACGAAGCGGGCGCTGGAGCGCCACGACGCCGATGAGCCCGCCGTCGCGGCCGCGCTGGAGAGCTGTCGGGCGACGTTCGCCGTTTTCGCCAACGAACTCACACGGCTTGTGTCGGACGCTCCCCTGTCCGACCTACTCGCTGAGCGGCGATTCCACGATGACGAGGACTACGTCGCCCACGTCGGCGAGCTGCAGAAACTTGTCACTGATGAGTTTCCTGCCCTCGACCCCGCGGCCTACAAGTTGCTGCTTGAAGCGCAGCGCTACGTCGACGCCGTGCAGTCGCTGCTGGAGCGCGTCCTCGACGAGGGCGGCGAGACGCGCAACCTCCAGCTGCTCGACCCAGAGGAGTACCTGCAGGCTGCGCGAGCGGCGACCCTCGACGAACTCGCTGAGGTCACCGGGCATCTGGTCTTCGACGCGGCAGCGCCGTGCGTCGACGCCGGCGACATCCTTGAAGCCGTCGAGTCCTATCGGCCGCGCCGTACCTCGCGGACCCGGCCACCTGAGCCGGCGGCCAGCCCTGACCCCGACCCCATCGCCGAGCTTCATCGCCGCGTCGAGCAGACGACGCGACGTCGCGTGCTGCAAGCGGAGTCGCTGCTGGGCGGCCGCGACGAGGCCGAGCTGACGGACACACTGCGAGCAGCCGGCTGGCCGGCGGCGGCGAAGCTGTTGGCGGACCTGCTCGTCCTCGACGGCCTGCCCGAGCAGCCCTTCCACATCCGCCTCGGAGAGGCGCTCCTGGTCGACGCCGAGGCCGCGTTGACGTACACCTCCCCCGTCCACCTCGGCGCCGAGCGCCAGCCGCTGGCTCCCATCGCCCCACCGGTCGCCGGCGTCGCAGCGGAGACGAGCGGTGGCTGAGGCCGCGTTCACACTGGCGGCCGTCCGCGCGGCGGGACCATGTCGCCTGTCCGAGGGCGAGCGTGCATCCGCCGCGGCCGCCGCGACACATATCGGGCGCCGGCTCGTCAAAATCCACGATGCGCGCGAGCGAGCTGCGTTCACGGTCGGCTGGGCGGACGGATACGAACCAGCAGCCGACAGCGACGTCGTCGAGGTGTGGCGGCTGTCGCCGGTCCCGCTCATCACGCTCGCCGCCTGCCTCGCCTTGTGCTGGCGCGACCGCGACGCCGACCCCTACCCGGGCGAACCAACGACTGGCGAGGAAGTCGTCGACACGGTGGCCGGAATAGGCGCGGACCGACGCTGGGCGCTCGGCGCCCTCCGCAACGACCTGCGCCTTGCCCGGCTCGTGGAGCTGCGCCGCGGCGAGGTCACGCTCGGCCCCGCCGTCGCCGCCTGGTCGGCGACCCAGCTCAGCACGCTGCGCAAGTTCAGCACCGCGCTACCAGGACCAGCGCCGAGCGGGAGCGACACGCCATGACCGCCGCGACCGGGGCACTAGCTGCCCTCGGCGAGCTCGACCGCACCGAGGTCCTCGCGGCCGTGGCCGCGGTCGACGTCGCCGAGAAGCCAGTAGTCGCAGAACACTTCCGCGCTCTGCGCGACCCGGCGCTTCGTCGCGCTGTCAACGAGGCACTCGCCAGCGAGGGCCGCGAGCTCATCGAGCACGAGCTCGGCTGGCTGTCCGCCTACCGCGACGACATCGCCGACCGCCTGCAAGAGGAAGGGCTCGGTGTCCTCGGACGCACCGACCGGGCGGTGCTGACGCTCGTGCTTCTGCACTCGGTCGCCATCCCGCGCGCACGCGGTCGGCTGGACTCCGACGACTGGATGCAGGCCATCCCCACCACCATGGACGAGCTCAAGAAGAGCCAGTCCCTGACGGCCAGGGACATCCAGGTCTCGGTACGGCGGCTTCGGACGCTCGGCGTCCTGCATCACGGCAATAGAGGTGCCATCGCACCCGGTCCACAGTTCCTGCGCCTCACAAAGCAGCGAACCGGGCGGCTGGCGGAGGAACTGGTCCTGCTCTGCCGGCCCACGGGGATGCTCGCGCAGGTCATCCGTCGGCGCCGCGACGCAGCCACCCACGAGGAGGTCACGCATGCTTGACGTCGTCGTCGAACCCACGCCGACCACGGCCGCCACCGGCATCGTCGGGACGCGCCAGCTGGCGTGCGTGCAGACGTTCGACATCGCGCGGCTGACGTCGCACCCAGTGGTGCTCATCCCCGGCCAGTTCATCGCCGTCGGCGGCCGCGGGCCGACCGATTCCAACGAGTCCAGCAAGACCAGCTTCCTGGCCGCGACCTCACTGCTGCTGGGCGACCCTGAGTGGGGTATGACCGGTGGCGGCGTGTCGGCCGTCGCCGACCTGCTGTTCGAGCCCAACACCGCTGGCGTTTCGGCCGAGCGCTATTTCCCCGCCCGCCACGGCTACATCATCGGCGTCTTCTGCGACCCCGAGGTTCCCGCTGACACGGCGCTCACCGTCTGGTGTCGGTTGAACGCGATCGCTGAGTACTTCCAGGTGCGCTACGCCGGGGGCGTCCACCTGGTCGAGGGCAGCGGCGACGCCGAACGCCACCGCAACGCCGACGCCGTCTGGACAAGCTTGCCGACGGCCACCCAGCTCGGCGCCAGGTACTACGCCGAGCGCCTTTACGGCGACTCTCCGCGCTGCCTCGCCTACGTGTCTGAACGCGGCAAGCGCCAATCGAAGCCGTCGCTGCTGCAGATGAACGCTGGCCAGTTCACGCCCGAGGAGATTGGCGATGACCTCATCCGGCTGACGGGGCGCGCCAGCGCCTTCGTGGCTGAGGCCGAACAGCGCGAGCGGCTCGACGCCGTACAGCGCAAGCTCGCCGACCGGGAGGCCGCCGACGAGGTCGCGAGGCGCCAAGAAGAGGACGACCTGCGCCTCGTGCTCGCCCGCAACAGCGCCCGCACTCACCTCACCAACGCCCAGCGCGAGTGGCGCCTGCACTTCGCGCGCGGCTTCCTCGATGTGCTGGCCCGCCGACAGCAGCTAGAGGGGGAGTGCGACGAGGCCGTTGACGACCTCCGGGCGGCCGAGCTAGCTGTGCGCGACGCTGAGACCCAGCTCTCCGAGCTGAGCGTCCCCGAAGAGCTTCGTGCCGCACTCAAGACCGCGGCCGACATATACGACGAGTGCTACGACGAGCTGCGCAAGGCCGAGCAGGCTGAGACCGAGGCGCGGGGCGCGGTTGCCACGCTCGAAGGCCAAGAGCGCGAGCAGGACGCCATCGCTGATGGCTGGCAGGGCGCTTCCGCCGCCGAGGCCGCCGCCAACCTGGCAGGGAAGGAACGCGCGGCCGTCGCGGCAACGGAGGCGCTCGGCGCCGCCCGCTCGGCTGCGGAGCAGGCCAAGGCACACCTGGCAGCGGCGCAAGCAGGCGCTGAAGGCGGCGCCGGAGGCACGGCGACACTGCTGGCCGACGCCGGCATCGACGCGCTTCCGCTTATGGACCTGGAGCTGGCGGAAGACGCACGTCCCGTGTGGGAGCCGCGACTGGCCGTGTTCGCCGACGCGGTCGTCGTCGCTCCCGGCCAGTTCGAGGCCGCTCAAGCGACCTGCCGAGAGCGGCCGGGAACGGTGCTGGTGGCTGGTGAGGACGCGCCGCTCCCTCCGGGCATCACCAGCGCGCCGCTTGGCTCCGGACGCTTCCTGGCCGCGCTGGCCGAGCGCGCCGAGTACCTGGCTGAGCCGGACCGCGCCACCGATGCGGAGCTCGGCGTTACGGTCATCGGCGGCTTCGAGGAGCCGCAGGCGGGGCGGGCGGCCCGGGTCGAGCGCGCACAGGCGGCGCTGGCCGCGGCCGAGCACGGCTTTGCCGACGCCGAGCGCGACGCCGAGCAGGCACGCGCCGCAGTTGCGTTGGCTCAGACAGAGCTAACCCGGGCGCAGGCCGCTGAGCGACTCACCGTCGTACGCGAGCGCCTGAAGACCGCGCGCGAGACCGCCGTCGACGCCGCCAAGAACGCCGCCGACCTCGCGCCACCTGTCAAGAAGGCCGACAACGCGCGCGCGGACGCGGCGGCCAAGGTCCAGGGTCACCAGCAGTTGCGCCTTGCCGCCGAGGAGCGGCTGGAGGGGAAGCGTCGCGAATGCGAGATAGCAGCGAAGGCTGCCGCTGAGACGAAGCGAAAGCTCGACAACCTGCAGGCCGACCACTGGCAGCGCGGCTGGGCCGACAGCGTCGCCGCGGCGGAATCGGCGCTGGAGCGCGACTCGCGGCAGGAGAAGACGCTGCGCAACCGCGCCGCCGCCCTGCTGCAGGACGCGCTGAATGCGGTGGGCATCCAGTCCGACGGCACAGGTGCCCCGACCCCCGAGCTCGAACAGGTCGCACGCCGACGGAGCCTGCTGGAGGAAGACCCTGAGCGCGGCCGCGTCCCAGCGAAGCTCGACGAGGTTGCTGGACCGCTGCTCGACTATCTCGACGCCCACGAGGACATGGACCTCCTCGTGGAAGAGCGCATCACCCGCACGCGCGCACAGCGCGAAGCCGAGCTGGAGCTTGCGCGCGACGAGTGCGCTCGGCTGGAGTCCGCGCTGGAGACGCTGCAGGACGGCGTCGAGCAGCGCATCCGCCAGGCGCTGGAGGCGATCAACGACGAGTACGACCGCCTCAGCCGCGAGTCCGGGCGCTGGGGCGCTGAGCTAGCCATCCAGGCACGCCGTCCCGAAGGCCCCCAGGACCACTGGCAGTGGTCCGTGACCCCGCGGTGGCGTCGCGCTCCTGGCGGTCGCCCACTCCCCTACGACAACATGGCTAACTCCGCCCAGCGCAAGATGGCCACGGTCCAACTCGTGCTGGCAGCGCTGCTGGCGGCTCCCAACCCGCGCGGCCGCGTGCTGGTGCTTGACGAACTCGGCGACAGCCTGGGAGTCTCCAATCGCCGCGAGGTGCTACGCGAGATTGCCGAGACCGCCCGGGCCAAGGGCGTGACCGTAATCGGCACTTGTCAGGACTCCGTTCTCGCCGACGCGACATCGCACTGCGGCGAACTCATCTACTTTGAGTATCCGGGCGTGCCGGAAGCGCTGAACCGGCCGACCAGGGCGTACGGCTTTGACGACGACCGCGACCGTGTTCTGCTGACCGCGGACGCGTTGCGTGACGGGCGCCCATGGGCCTAGACGGCGCCAACGAGCTTCTCGACCTGCCCGGCGTCCCGGCAGGTCTTGCCGCGCGGCGGGTGCGCGAGTACCGCGAAGGACCCGACGGACAACCGGTCGAGCGCCGGCACCGCCGCGGGCTGCGCAAGCTCTCGCGCGTCGAGCTCGTGTCGCCGGGCCCAGCCGTGCCGCTCGACCTTGACGACTCCGAGGAGAGCTGGGTGCTCAACGCGAGGCACCGGCGTTGGAAAACGGTTCAGTCCCGGTACGGCGACCGAGCCACCGCACGCGCAGTTCAGCTGGTAGAGGCAGGCGCAGTGCGGCTCATCTGCCCCGTTGATAGCGGCATGCGGGTCGGTGAACCGAGGTCTTGGATGCTGACCGATGAATGGGAGCGCCGTGCTGCGGAGCGGAGGTCGAGACGAAAAAGCGAACGCGAGCGCTGGCTCGAAGTGACGGCCGCCGCCGCCGAGGAAGGCCAGGGCACATGCCCGCCACTAGCCGACGCGCTTCGTCGCGTTTCGCCGACAAGCAGGACCACGGCGATGCTGGTCTGCGCCGCTCAGGACCTCGCGCGCGGCGTCGTCCACGATGGCCCGCGCGCGTTCTCGCAGGCTCACTTCGCCGACACCAAGTCACACGACGACATCGCCGATGTCCTGCGTCGCGTCGGTGTCAACGAGGAAGCCATCAGCGCGCTCGGCCTGCGACGCTCGGCGCGCCTTGGTGTCGCCGGACCTCTCAGGGCCGAGGCCGGAGCCAGCTCGGTCGACCTGTCAGTGCTGGATGGCCCGGTGCTCTTACGGGC
>JBOGXT010000048.1:0-5986 GCA_050694635.1 Thermoleophilaceae bacterium | reverse complement strand
GCCGCGGTGCCAGGTTCCTTCCCGGCATCGTCTCCGGAGCTGAGCCGCGAGAACTCAACGGCGGCGATCTTCGATCCACTGCAGCAGCGTCTCGGTCAGCCAGTAGACGATCACCGCTGCCCAAAGTCCGTCTGTCGTGCCCCCCAGGCGGCTGCCGATCACCCAGGCGAGGATGACGGCACACGCCTCCCAGACACCTTGCACCGTGGGCGTCATTGTCGAGGTCACCCCGCCTCACCCGCCGCGAGTCGCAGGAGTGCCCACAGCGCCGCGACGGAGGGGAGGCCGGGGCCTCCCCTCCGTACACGTCAGGGCGGGTTTCGCTACCCGATCCGTTCCCAGGAATTGACCAGGAGCGGCGTCGGTGCGTGAAGCTCAGGTGGCACGCCGAGTGACTCGTCGCGCTCGAGCTTCAGCGTTCCGCGGTACAGCGACCAGCGGAACCCCCAGGTCTCGCCGATCTCGGCCATCTGCATCTTGATGACGTCACCGTCGGTCGTGTAGGTGCCCGAGCCTTCCCAGCCGGCCCGGTTGTTCTCTGTGGTGTAGCGGACCTGGCCGTCCGAGAGCTCCAGCGTCAGCTCGCCCCAGTTCTCGTCGTTGACCTCGCCCGGGTCGTAGAGCAGCGGCGAGCTCGCGAGCTCGTCCTCCGTGAGCGTCGTCCGGAACTTGCCTTCGAGCTCCGGCGCCGGGGTTTGCTCGCCGGCCACCGGCTCGCTTGTGTCGCCACAGTCGACGGTGTCGGGTTCCGCGTCTCCCTTCAGCGCCCGGATCTTGGCGACCGCCTCGGCGTTGCCGGGGCTCCGCTCGATCATCCGGTAGACGGGCTCGACCGCCGCCTCGAGCGCCTCGCGCTGGGACGGGGTGGCCTCGACCAACCTCGCGCCAATGCGGCAGACCGTCTGAAGGTCCTCGGCTTCGAGCTTGTTGACGACGCGGCTCCGCTCGTCGAACGCCTCGGCGGCCGCTCCCCGCAGGGCGTCCTGCTGATCGTCTGACAGGTTCTCGAAGGCGTCCTTGTTCATGACGATCGCGGAGGGCTGGGCCCAGAGCACCACGTTCGAGGTGATGCGTGCGTCCTGGCGCGCGACGTCGGGCTGCCCGCGCACCGCTCCCAGGCCAACCTCGGCTCCGTCGACCTCCTCGAACCACGCCTCGTCAGGGCCGTGTGCGGGCTGGGCGCCAAGCGCCTCGAGCGTCGCCGCGGCGACCTTGCCCTCGCGCGTGTACACCCGCGCCCCGCGGTAGTCGTCGGGCGCCGCCAGCGTCCGTGTCAGGCCTACCGGCCGACGCAGGTCGTTCGGCATCAGCGCGAGCCCGACCATGCCGATCTCTTCGGTGCCGGCCAGCGCGCGCTTCGCGACCTCGCTCGTCAGCACGCGCTCCTCGAGCTCGACGCTGTCGATCAGGAACGGGGCGGCGAGCGGCTGGAACGACGTGACGCCGACCTCGTCGAGCGCCCGCGACATCACGCTCGCGAGCGGGACGTCACCGCGGCGAACGTCGTTCAGGATCGCCTTTTCGTAGTTCGACTCGCCCGGGCGCCAGTTGTTCGAGATGCGGATCCGTATCGAGCCGTCGGAGAGCCGTTCGACCGCGTCCGCCCAGTCGCCCACGTTCTCGGAGCCACCCTCGTGGTTCGCGAGAACGAGCTCGACCGGCTTGGCGGTGGACTCGTTGCCGGCCTTGTTCTCGCCGGAGTCGCTGCTGCATCCGCCCGCGAAGGCGACAGCGACCAGGACCGCGCAGGCCAGGGCCCAGGAACGCACATTCCGATGATGATGGATTCGTCGCATTTCGGCCTCCTTTGCTTGGTTCTCGCGACCGTACGTCTGGCCTGGGGCCCTGTCGCCGGGGCGCTCCCCCGACCTTGCGGGGGCACGCCCCCGTCTTTGCATCTGCGCGCTCGAACCTGTGGGAGCATCGGAACGTGAGCCAGCCGCTCGGTCTCAGACACGGCCGGCACCCCAGCGGCACCGCGGTGCAGGTCCTGATGTCCGCCGCGCTTGCGGTGCTCCTCGCCGGGGCCATCGCGAGCGATCTGCCGAGCGCAGGCGCCGACGTGCTGACCGGGACCGGCGACCTGCTGGTCGGGATCGTCTGGATCGGCGTGGCGGTGTCGTTGTGGCCGCGGGAGCGCACCCGGCGCGCGGCCGCGATCTCGGCCGGGTTTGCGGCAGCGTGGCTCGCCGGCAGCATCGAGCCGGCGCTCGTCGTCCTACACCGAGGGCCGCTGATGCACCTCGTCTTGGCCTACCCCACCGGGCGCCTCGACTCGGGGATCGCTCGACTGGTGGTGGGCGCCGCGTACGTCCAGGGCGCACTCGGCGCTGAGCTCGACGGGCCCGGATGGACGCTGGCGTTCGCGACCGTCCTCGCTGCGGCCGTATCGATCCGCGCGCTCGCCGCTACCGGCGCAGTTCGCCGAAGTCGCCTGGTGCCGGTGGCGATCGGCGCGTGCGCCGGTACGGTGCTCGCGATCGGCGCCGCTTCGCGACTGGCCGGCGGCGACGCGGACGTCCTCCTGGCATACCAGCTCGTCTTGAACGTCGCCGGTCCGGCCGTGGCGGCCGACCTCCGCATTGCTCGCTGGTCGCAGGCGACGATCGCGGGGCTGGTGGTCGACCTCGGCGAGCGCGCTGTAGGCGGCGTCGTGCGCGATCGACTCGCACGGGCGATCGGGGACCCGACGCTCACCGTGGCATACGTCCTCGACGATTCCCGTCCTCCTGTCGACGAGCAAGGCCAGGTTGTCGAGCTGCCGGCCGACCGCGACCCGCGCGTCGTGACCCCGGTTGACCTCGCGGGCCAGCGTCTCGCCCTACTGATCCACGATCCGGCGGTGCTCGCCGACCGGTCGGTGATCGATGCGGCGACAGGAGCACTCAGCGTGGCGGTCGCGAACGCCCAGCTCCAGACGACCGTGCGCGCCAGCGTCGCGGACGTCGAGGCCTCAACCCGGCGCCTGCTCGACGCCGCGGACGCCGAGCGTCGCCGTTTCGGCGCGGAGCTCCGCGCCGACGTAGGGCCTCTCCTTCGAGAAGCGGCCGATGAGCTGAAGGCCGCGGACGCCGAGGCAACGCTGATCGCCCGCGTGGATGACGTCCGCGGGCAGCTCTTCCGGCTCGCGGGCGGGCTCGATCCGGTGATGCTGGACGAGCGCGGCCTCGGCGCCGCCCTCAGGGAGCTCGCAGACTACGCCGACATGGCCGTCTCGGTGTCCGTGCCGGACGAGCGATTCCCGGCGGAAGTCGAGAGATGCGTCTGGTTCACGTGCTCGGAGGCAATCGCCAACTCGCTGAAACACGCGGATGCCTCTCGTCTCGAGATCGCGGTGCGTGCGGGACGCGGCGTATTGGACGTGGTTGTGAGCGATGACGGCGTCGGCGGCGCGGACCCGGCACACGGATCGGGGCTACGCCGCCTCGCCGGACGCGTCGAGTCCGCCGGAGGGAGCCTTGCGGTTCACAGCCCGCCGGGCGGTGGTACACGCGTCGTCGCGGAGCTGCGTGCGGAGGCCGTGTCGTGAGGCGAGGAAGCGTGCTGCTGATGCTGCCGGTCGTCGCCGTTGCGGCGCTGACGGTAGCCGTGGCTCGCCGCCAGCCGGAGTGGGCGCTAGCCGGTTCGCCCGGCGCGCTCGCCCTCGAGGTGTCGGCGGGGCTTGTGCTCGCTGTGGCGGGGCTCGTGATCCATGCACGGGGCCCGGATGCCCGCTCGGGAGCGCTGCTCTACGCGTCCGCCGTCGCATGGCTGGTGGCGGAGTGGAACACCCCGGGCGCGCTCGGAGCGGTCGTCTTCACGCTGGGAATGGTGTTCGCGTACGCGGCTCCCGCCCTCGCCGCCCACGCGCTTCTCGTACACGGGACCGGCCACCTCGGCTCGCTGGCGGCACGGGTGGCGGTCGCGGCGGGATACGTCGGCTTGGCGGGAGTGGCCGGGATAGCCGCAACCGCCGCACGCGAGCCGAGCGAGGCGGGCTGCAGCACCTGCCCGGCCAACCTGGTGGCCGTCACGAACGCGCCTGAAGCAGCCAGGTGGCTCGAGCGTTGGGGCCTCCGCATCGGGATCGCGGCGCTTGCGGCGGTCGTGCTTCTCTCAGCCTGGCGCGCCTGGCGGGCGAGCCCGGCGGCGCGGCGGACCGTCGTGCCGGTGCTCGTTCCGGCAGTCGCCTTCCTGGCGATCGTCGCAGCGCAGCTCCTGCACGATCTCGCCCGCGGTTGGGAGGGCTTCGACCAGGCCGACGAGTCCCTTCGCCTGGCCGAGGGTCTCGCTCTCACCGCCGTTGCGCTTGGGGTGATGTGGCAGCGGTTCGCGGCACGGAGGATGCGCCATCGTCTCGCGGGGCTCGTGGTCGACCTGGCCGATGCGGTCCGGCCCGGAGAGCTGCGTGGACTGATGGCCGCCGCGCTCGACGACCCGACGCTCGATCTCGTCTTCGCCTTCGACGACGGGTGGGTGGACGCGGACGGCGTCCCTCGGGCGTTGCCGGCGTCGGGTGAGCGCGGACAGACCTCGCTGGTACAGGATGGCGAGGTCGTCGCGCTGGTCATCCACACCCCCGGCCTACTCGACGATGCTCGGCTGGTGGACGAGCTAAGCCGCGCGGCACGACTTGCAATCGACCACGACCGCTTGCAGGCGCAGCAGCGTACCCAGCTGGCGCGGTTGCGGGCAACACGAACGGCCACGGTCGCAAATACGGATGCCGAGCGCAGGCGCCTCGAGCGAGACCTTCACGACGGCGCGCAGCAGGCCTTGGCCGCGCTCGCCATGACGATTGGGCTGGCCCGCGGTGCACGATCGGATGCGCAAGCGACCCGGATGGCCCTCGCACAGGCTCACGTCCGCGCGGCGCTGGACCGGGTGCGTGCAATTGCCCATGCCGCCTATCCCGCGGCGCTCGACGAGGCCGGGCTCGCTGCGGCGCTCGACGTGCTTGGTGACTGGCGGCCACAGGTCGAGCTGCTGGGCGTGCCCGAGGCGCGTCTCGATCACGAACTCGAGACGAGCGTGTACTTCATCGTCGCGGCACTCAGTCGCGGCTCCGAAGGTGCGGTCGTCGACGTGAGCCTCGACAGCAAGCGAAGGCACGTGGTCATCGACGTCCAGACGCCCGAGACTGTCTTGCTGGGCGAGGTCGAGGATCGGGTGGGGGCCCTGGGCGGGCGGCTGGACGTCGACGGAACGCCAGATGGAGGGATGGCCGTGCGTGTGGAGGTCGCGTGCGCATAGTCCTCGCCGACGACGAGGCGCTCCTGCGCGAAGGGCTCGCGCGACTCCTTGTCGAGGCGGGCTTCGAGGTCGTGGGCACGGCGCAGGACGCCGCCGGACTCCTTCGACACGTCGAAGCGCGGAGCCCAGAACTGGTGATCACCGACATCAAGATGCCGCCGAGCCATACCGACGAGGGGCTGATCGCCGCTCAGGAGATCCGCCAGCGCTTTCCCGAGGTCGGCGTCCTGGTCCTGTCTCACTACCTCGAGTCGCGCTATGCGATGTCGCTTGTCGAGGAGCTCCCGGAACGCTCAGGCTATCTGCTGAAGGATCGGGTCTCGGAGATCGGATCGCTCGCGGATGCGCTCCGCCGTATCGGCGAAGGCGAGTGCGTCATCGACCCCACGATCGTGTCGCGCTTGGTGAGCCACCGCCGCAATGCCGGTCCACTGGCGGAGCTCACGGCGCGCGAGCGCGAGGTGCTCGCGCTGATGGCGGAGGGACACTCCAACCAGGGCATCTGTGACCGCCTGTTCCTAAGCCCGAAGACCCTCGAGGGCCACGTCGGGAACATCTTTCGGAAGCTCGACATCGGCGATGCGCCGAACTACCACCGACGCGTCGTGGCCGTTCTCACCTTCCTACGCGCGCCGGGGGTCTCCTAGCGCTCCGCCAGTTATCCAGGCGGTCGTCAGGTGCATCTGCGGGTTTTCGGCGAGCTGGCGACCATCCCTGAGTCGAACCTTCGACCCGACTGGCGAAAAAAACCAGA
>JBOGXT010000047.1:0-4944 GCA_050694635.1 Thermoleophilaceae bacterium | reverse complement strand
CCCGAGGTCGTGTTCAGCGGGGTCGCCGCGGTGGCGGCCGGGCTCGGCACCTGGGCGTGGCGGATGCCCGGCGTGGCGCCCGAGCCCAGCCCCGGCCTCCCGGCGATGCTCGCCGCCCTGCGGCGGCGCCCGGTGCTGGCCGGGTTCTGGCTGTTCACGCTGCCCGCGCTCTTCGCCGGCGTGATCGAGGTGCTGGTCCCGCTCCGGCTCGACGACCTGGGCGCGAGCGGGGCCGCGATCGGCGCGGTCTTCCTGGTCACCGCCGCGGTGGAGGCCGTGCTGAGCCCGCTGGCCGGGCGCGCCTCCGACCGTCGCGGCCGCCTGGTCCCGATCCGGATCGGGCTCGCCGGCTCCGTGGTGACGGCGGTGCTGCTGCCGCTGCCCGAGGGCGTGGTGCTGCTGGGCGTGGTCGTGCTGTTCACCTTCGCCGCGCTGGGGGCGTTCTGGGCCCCCGCGATGGCGATGCTCTCGGACGCCTCCGAGGACGCCGGACTCGATCAGGCGCTCGCCTTCTCGATCTCGAACCTGGCCTGGGCGGCCGGGCACCTGCTGGGCAGCGGCGCCGGTGCGGCCCTCGCCGACATCACGACGGACGCCGTGCCCTACGGGCTGCTGGGCCTGGCCTGCGCCGCGACGCTGGCGGGCGTCATCGGACTTGGACGAAGCGCCCCGGCGCGCTCGTCCGCTACGCGCTGACCTTCGCTACGAGCAGTTCGGCCAGGGCGACGTGCCGTGGCGGCGGTACAGCTTCAGCGCGATGCGGTCCTGGAGCCACTCGGACGCCGCCGCGGGGTCGCCGTCGCCGCCCAGCGCCCGCCAGGTGCTCATGCTGAACTGGTACTTGCCGCGGTAGCGGCCGCCGGCGGACACCGCCGTGGGGTCGCCGCCTGACTCGCATTGCGCGATCAGGCGCAGGGTTCGGGGAATCGAGGTGGTGCGGCGGCCGAGCGAACGGCTGCTGAACGGCCGCAGGCCGAGGGCGCCCCGGGTCTGCGGGCCGACGACGCCGTCCGCCACCATCCCCTTGCTCCGCTGGAAGCGCTTCACCGCCCGCTCGGTCTGAGGGCCGAACACCCCGTCGGGGCTCACGCCGAGGGCGGCCTGGATCTTCTTCACGGCCTCACCACGGTCACCGCGCTTCACGGCGACCTCGCTGGCGGCTGACGCGCCGCCGCTTCGGTCCGCGGCGGCGATATCGGTCGCGCAGACGAGGGTCAGCGCCACGAGGACGCTCGCGAGCAATGGGCGCCGAACAGCATCGACAACGGCTTGCAACTTCTCTTTTCCCCTTTCCGATGCCTACGGGGTGAGCTGACGGGCTCGCGCCGGAAAGTGGCGCTACGCGGCGATCTCGCTGCGATTCGCCCCAGCGGCCTGACGGCCGCAAGTGGGTCCCCCGCTCCCCGCCGCCGGAACGGCGAGGACTCGGCAATCAATTTCCGAAGTCCGGTACCCAAGCAGATCGGTCGGCGAAACGTCGGCTTGATACCCGATTCGGGTGATGTGAGGTGCTAACGGGGGGCGCCAAGGAGATCGTCGACGACCGCGACGATGTCCACCGGGCGACGCTCGAATCGCCCTGTTCGCTGGGGCAACGCGCGTGTCGGCGCCGGCAGCGCCGGGCGCTGTGGCTCCCGGCGCCGCAGCCAGATCATGGCTGCAACCGCGCCAAGGACGAACGGCGCTGCTCGGGCCAGCAGGCGGAGGGGCACCCGGTGAGACTACCCTGCCCCCTCGATGGATCTGGGCCTCGACGGAAGGGTCGCGCTGGTGACCGGCGCCTCGCGTGGGATCGGCCTCGGCATCGCCCGCGCGCTGGCGGCGGAGGGCGCCCGGGTGGCCATGTCCTCCAGCACGCGCGAGCGGATCGAGGCGGCCGCCTCCGAGGTCGGCGCCGTCGGCCTCGTGCACGACACGAACGACCTCGACGCGGCCCCCGCCCTGCTCGATCAGGTGGAGCACGAGCTGGGGCCGATCGACGTGCTGGTCACCAACACCGGCGGCCCTCCCGGAGGCGACCCGCTCGGCTTCACCCGCGAGCAGTGGCAGGCGGCCCAGCGCGAGCTGATGCTCGGTCCGATGGCGCTGATCGAGCGCGTCCTGCCCGGGATGCGCGAGCGCGGCTTCGGCCGCATCCTCAACATCTCCTCCAGCGCCGCGCGCGAGCCCATCCTGAATCTGATGCTCTCGAGCGCCCACCGGAGCGGGATGCTCGCCACGTTCAAGACGCTGGCGCGCGCCGTGGCGGCCGACGGCGTGACCTTCAACACGATCCTGCCGGGCCGGATCGCCACGGACCGCATCGCGCACCTGCACGGCTCGCTGGAGGAGGCCGAGGAGGTCGCCCGCGAGGAGGTGCCGGCCGCCCGTCTCGGGACGGCCGACGAGATCGCCGCGGCGGCCGCTTTCCTGTGCTCGGAGCCGGCGAGCTACGTGACCGGCGTGGCGCTGCTGGTGGACGGCGGGCTCACCCGGAGCTACTAGGCTCAAGCAGCGCGCGATTTCGATCCCAGCGCGCGATCTGGCAGCCATCCTCCCGGCTGAAGCGCTCGTCCACCCGCTCGCCCTCGATCGTGCCCCTTACCCGGGCCAGGGCGGGTCCGCCGTAGATAGAAGTGCAGGGCGTCGAGCGCGGCACCGGCGCCAGCTTCTCCAACGTGAGGCTCCGGCACGCCGGCTTTCCCTCGCCTAGGCGCTCACACACGACGGGCCGCTCCTTCACGGGACCGCCCGGCCCATCGGGCCGGACGATCACCGTCAGGTTCGCCGCGGCGGGCGCGCCGGCGTCGCCGCCATTCTCGTCGCCGTCGCCACAAGCGGCGAGCAGCGACAGGAGGCAGGCGGCGACGATCGCGATGCGGAGCATGCCCCCCTTCTACGCGAAGGGGGGCATTCCGTCACGCCGCCAATGCGGTCGGCTGCGGCTCCAGCGCCAGCTCGAGCACCTCGCCGATCGTCATCACCGGGTGGAACGTCATCGCCTGGCGGACGTCCTCAGGCACGTCGTCGAGGTCGCCGCGGTTGCGCTCAGGCAGGATCACGTCGGTCAGCCCGGCCGCGTGGGCGGCCAGCACCTTCTGCTTGAGCCCGCCGATCGGCAGCACGCGGCCCTGGAGCGTGATCTCACCGGTCATGCCCACCGTGTGGCGCACGGGCCGGCCGCTCAGGAGCGACGCCAGCGCCGTCGTCATCGTGATGCCGGCGCTCGGGCCGTCCTTCGGGATCGCCCCGGCCGGCACGTGCACGTGGTATTCGCGCCCGTCGAAGGCGTCCTCGTCGATGCCGAGCCCGTCCGCGTGGCCGCGCACGTAGGAGAGCGCGATGCGCGCCGACTCCTTCATGACGTCGCCGAGCTGGCCGGTCAGCACCAGGCCGTCCTTGGGCGGGTGGGCCGGCATCGACGTCGCCTCGATGAACAGCACGTCGCCTCCGGCGCCGGTCACGCTCAGGCCGGTGGCCACGCCCGGCACCGCCGTCCGTTCGGCCGCCTCCTGGAAGAAGCGCTGCCGGCCGAGGCCGTCGCGCAGCTCCGGCTCGCCGATCGCCACGGGGGCCTCGACCTGGCCGGCGGCCAGCTTCGTGGCCGTCTTGCGCAGGAGGGTCCCCAGCTCGCGCTCCAGGTTGCGGACGCCCGCCTCGCGGGTGTACTCGGTCACGACGGCGCGCAGCGTGGCGTCGTCGATCGAGACCTCGTCCTCGCGTAGCCCGTTGCGCTCGCGCTGGCGCGGCCAGAGGTAGCCGCGAGCGATCGCGACCTTCTCGTCGGTCGTGTAGCCGTCGAAGCGGATGATCTCCATCCGGTCGAGCAGCGGGGCAGGGATCGTCTCGGCCATGTTCGCGGTGGCGATGAACACCACCTGCGACAGGTCGAGCTCCACGTCGAGGTAGTGGTCGCGGAACGAGTGGTTCTGCGCCGGGTCGAGCACCTCGAGCAGGGCCGCGCTCGGGTCGCCGCGCCAGTCGGCGCCGACCTTGTCGACCTCGTCGAGCATGATCACCGGGTTCATCGTCCCGGCGTCGCGCAGGGCGCGGACCAGGCGGCCCGGCAGCGCGCCGATGTAGGTGCGCCGGTGGCCGCGGATCTCGGCCTCGTCGCGCACGCCGCCGAGCGACATGCGCACGAACTCGCGACCCGTCGCCCGGGCGATCGACTCGCCGATCGACGTCTTGCCCGTGCCGGGCGGGCCGATCAGCGTGAGGATGGCGCCGCTGCGCCGGTCCTCCTCGATGCCGCGCTCGAGGCGCAGCTTGCGCACGGCGATGTACTCGACGATCCGGTCCTTCACGTCCTCGAGGCCGGCGTGGTCGGCGTCGAGCACCTCCCGCGCGTGCACGGGATCGAGGCGCTCCTCCGAGCGCTCGGACCACGGCACGGCGATCAGCCAGTCGAGGTACGACCGGATCATCGAGGCCTCGCCGCCCTGCTCGCCCATGCGCTCGAGTCGGCCCAGCTCGCGCTCGGCCTGCTCGCGCACGTCGTCGGGCATGCCGGCTTCCTCGATCTTGGCGCGGTACTCCTCGACCACCGAGGCGTCGTCGTCGCCCAGCTCCTTGCGGATCGAGTCCATCTGCTTGCGCAGGAAGTACTCGCGCTGCTGTTTCTCGGCGCCGGACTGGACGTCGTCGCGGATGCGGGCGCGCACCTGGAGCTCGGTGAGTCGCTCGCGCTGCATCTTCAACGCGAGCTCGAGCCGCGCGCTCACGTCGAGGGTCTCGAGCAGCTCGATCTTCTGCTCGTAGGACAGGTCGGGCGAGTAGCCGGAGGTGTCGGCGAGCGCGCCGGGCTCGCTGATGGAACGCACGAAGGCCGAGATGCGGCCGTCGTCGCCGCGCAGCTCGAGGATCTCCTCGACGGTCGCGCGGTACTCGCGCTCGAGCTCGTGCGTGCGCTCGTCGGCGGGGACGCCGTCGTGGATCGGCTCGACCTCGATGCTCAGATCGCCG
>JBOGXT010000046.1:0-4088 GCA_050694635.1 Thermoleophilaceae bacterium | reverse complement strand
GCGGCGCACAGCTCGGCCTCGGGTCCGGTGGGCTCGAAGGCGGCCCAGGGATCGTCGGCGTCCGCGCCCAGTGCACCCGCGAGCTCCACCATCTGCTCGCGCGTGAGGAGCGCCGAGTGGTTCTCGGGGTGGCCCTCGATCGGCAACGACCAGCCCTTGATCGTGTAGGCGAACACCACCGTCGGCCGGTCGTGCTCGGCGCGCCGGTAGGCGTCGATCAGCGCGCCCAGGTCGTGGCCGCCGAGGTCGCGCAGGCCGGCGCGCAGCTCGCCGTCGTCCAGCTCGCCCACCAGCCCGGCGAGCTTGCGGCTTCGCCCCGGCAAGCGCTCGCGCAGCTCCTCGGGCGTCGAGCGCAGCAGGCGCTGATACTCCTCGTTCGGCATCTCGTCGATGCGTCGCCGCAGCTCTGCGCCGCCCGGGCGCTCGAACAGGGCGTCGAGGAGGCGCCCGTACTTGACCGTGATCGTCTGCCACCCCGCGGCCTCGAACATGTGCGCCCAGCGGCCGAAGGCGATGTCGGGCACCACCCGGTCGAGCGACTGGCGGTTCAGGTCGACCACCCAGAGCACCTCGCCGAGCTTGGCCACGCTTGGGTCGGCGATCGCCTCCCAGACGGCCCCCTCGTCCAGCTCGGCATCGCCCACGAGCGCGATCTGCCGGCCCATCGGCGGCGCCTCGAAGCGGTGGTGCTCGAGGTAGCGGCGCGCCATGGCGCCCCAGATCGGCGCCGTGGCGCCGATGCCGACGGAGCCGGTCGAGTAGTCCACCGGGTCGGGGTCCTTGGTGCGGCTGGGGTAGCTCTGCAGGCCCCCGAACGCGCGCAGGGTCTCGAGGTACGACCGCTCCAGGGTGCCGAGCAGGTAGTTGATCGCGTGCAGCACCGGCGAGGCGTGCGGCTTGACCGAGACCCGGTCCTCGGCGCGCAGCTCGCTGAACCAGAGCGCGGTCATCAGGCTCACCATCGACGCGCTCGAGGCCTGGTGTCCCCCGACCTTCACGCCGGAGCGGTTCTCGCGCACGCGGTTGGCGTGGTGGACGATCGCGCTCGCGAGCCACAGGACCCGCCGCCCGATGGCCCTCAGCGCGTCGAGGTCAGGTGCCGCGGGCGGCGGCGACGGCTGCGTCGTGGTCTGTGAACCACTCATGCACTGCGATCTTCCCATCCCGGAAGCTGAAGCGGATGGAGAAGAGCATCGTCCCCACCGCACCGCTCGCGCGGTGGTCTGCTCGGGCCAGTCGGATCCGGACAGGACCACCGCGTCGTCGCAGTAGAGGTCGACGGCGCCCTCGACGTCCCCCGCGTTCCACCGTCGGCCAGCTGCCGGATGACGTCCGCGTTCGACATGGGGAAGAACATGGACCGTGCACCCGCCTTTGAAGCTCGTCCCCGGGCGTGCCCGCCGGTCTTTGGCTCCGGCCAGGCTGGTCCGCGGCGCACGAGCGGTATCGCTTAAGGCTGCTTCCTCCCGGATCTGACCTGGTTCGCGAGCGCTCGCCGCGCGGGACCCGGCCATCGACGCCTCAGTCCGGCGTACTGGCCCCGAAGGCGAAACCCCTCGGACGGGAGTTCAGCCCCGCTAGAGCGGATTGCGGGTGACAGGGCACCGCTACCTCCCCGCCTAGCACGGTCCGGTTCAGAGCATAGAGCCTCGTCAGAGCCTTCGCGAGACGAACAGCGTGCGGCCGGGCGGCTTGGGCTCTGTGGTGAAGCCCAGGCTCTCGTAGAACGCTATCGCCGCCGTGTTCGTCTCGTTCACGTCCAGCTCCATGCGCCGGCACCCCCGCGCCGCGGCCCGCTCGACAGCAGCCGTCACGAGCGCGCGGCCGAGCCCGGCGCCGCGGGCGTCGTCCTCGACGTAGAGGTCCTCGAGCCAGCAGTCGTCGGCGCCGGTCCAGACGCTGAGGCGGTAGCGCAGCTGGCAGACCCCCGCCGGGCTGCCGTTGCCGTCTGCGGCGATCAGGAATTCGGTGGCGGGGTCGTCGAGCAGCACCCCCAGCGTCCGCTGGATCTCCTCCGCGGACGGCTCAGGCTTGCCCCACCAGTTCCGGAAGGCCACGATCAACGAGCTCACAGCCTCGATGTCCTGTGCGCTCGCCAGCCAAACTCGCGGTCCCACTCCATAGAGTCTGCGGCATGCGCGACCGCACGGCCGTCTCCACCGAGTCCGCCCCCGCCGCCATCGGCCCCTACTCGCAGGGGATGAGGGTCGGCGACCTGCTCTTCTGCTCGGGGCAGATCCCGCTCGATCCGTCGAGCGGCGAGCTCGTCAAGGACGACGTCGAGGGCCAGGCGCGGCGCTGCCTCCAGAACCTCGAGGCGATCTGCGAGGCGGCCGGGGGCTCGCTCGCGAACGCCGTGCGCTGCACGGTCTACCTGGGCGACATGAACGACTTCGCGCGCGTGAACGAGGTCTACGCCGAGTTCTTCGAGGGCGGCGACCCGCCCGCCCGCGTGGCGATCGCCGCCGCCGGGCTGCCGAAGGGCGCCGACGTCGAGATCGACGCGATCGTCGCTCTCTAGGCGCGGCCGCGCGTCATCCTCCTGGGGAGGATCTTGTGCGCGATTGCACTAGGTCACGCGCAAATTGCCCGTCTCCACCTCGCGATGCTCGCCGCGCTCGATCAGCGCACGCAGGCGCTCGAGGGCGTCGTAGACGTCGGTGAACCGGGTGTACAGCGGCGGCACCCCGAGCCGGATGGAGTCCGGACCGCGGAAGTCCGGGACCACGTGAGCCCGCTCGATCAGGGCGCGGCAGATCGGCCAGGCCTCGGGGTGCGCGAGGCACACGTGGGCGCCGCGGCGGGCGGGGTCGCGCGGCGTGGCGAGCTCGAAGCCGAGGGGAGCGAGGTGGGCGTCGTGCAGCTCGACGACGAGCTCGGTCAGCGCGATCGCCTTCTCCCGCAGCGCTGCGATCCCGGCCTCGCCGATCAGGCGCGCGCCCTCCTCGACGGCCGCGAGCGCGAGGATCGGCGGTGTGCCGGCGAGAAAGCCGCGGATGCCCGGGTCGGGGTCGTAGGCCCGCTCCATCCGGAACTGCTCGCGCTGGCCGAACCAGCCCTGGATCGGCGTGCGCAGCTGCGGCTGGAGGTGCTCGCGCACGTAGAGGAAGGCGGGCGCGCCGGGACCGGCGTTGAGGTACTTGTAGGTGCAGCCGACGGCCAGCTCGATCCCGCGCCGCTCCAGCTCGATCGGGACGGCGCCGGCGGAATGGGAGACGTCCCAGAGGACGGGTGCGCCGGCCGCGGCTCCGATCGCCTCCATGTCGGCCAGGGCGCCGGAGCGGTAGGCGAGTTGGGAGAGGGAGACGAGGGCCACGTCGCCGTCGGAGCAGGCCTGCTGGACGTCGTCGGGCAGGGGCCCGTGCAAGGGATCGGGCTCGAAGAGACGCAGCTCGCGGCCGTGCCGGCGCGCCACGCCGTCGAGGACGTAGCGGTCGGTGGGGAAGTTGCCGGTGTCGGTGACGACGGCGCCCTCGCGGGTGTCGAGGACCGCCGATGCGAGCTTGAAGAGGTTGACGGTGGTGGAGTCGGCGACGAGCACCTCGCCCGGCCGCGCGCCGAGGACGTGGGCGGCGAGCAGGTCGCCGGCGCGCTCCGGCAGGTCGATCCAGTCGTGCCACGCGGACACCAGCTCGGAGCCCCACTGGTCGACGAGCGCGCGCAGGCGCTCGCGGGTGGCGATCGGAAGCCGGCCGAGGGAGTTGCCGTCGAGATAGATCGAATCCGGGTCGTCGATGACGAAGCGCTCCCGGAAGGAGGCGAGCGGGTCAGCGGCATCGAGCCGCTCGGCATGGGCACGGTCGATCACGGCGCGCGGCGCTCCAACCATTGGGTCACGACCCCCCAAGCATGACTGGCCGGGTCGAGGTGCTCGAAGTGTCCGCAGCCCGGCAGCTCGACGAGCTCGCACCGATCGCCGGCGCAGACGGCTCGCTGGGCGTAGCGGCGGGAGATCTCGACCGGGACGGCGTCGTCGGCGTCGCCGTGCACGAGCAGCTGGGGCACGCCGATCGGGAGGCGCTCGACCGGCGAGGCGAGGTCATAGCGCTGCGGCAGCTTGCTCGCCGAACCGCCGAGCAGGCTCGGCA
>JBOGXT010000045.1:0-4664 GCA_050694635.1 Thermoleophilaceae bacterium | reverse complement strand
GGCCCAGCGTGACCACGTGCCCTTCCGCGGCCGGCAGCCCGAGCACGGGCACGTGCGGACGCTGCCAGGCCGCGCGCAGCTCGGCATCCAGCGCCGACCACCACGCGACGCCGCGCATGAGGGCGCGCCGCAGCGGCCCGGGCGGGCGCAGGTCGGCAGCGAGCGCGTCGAGCTCGTTGCTGCTGCGGGCGGCGAAGGTGCGCTCGATGCGCTCGGAGAAGGTGTCGATAGAGAGCTTTCCTTCGACGGATCCTTCGCGCAGCACCCGCGCCATCTGTTCACGATCGGCGTTCGAGGGGCGGAGAGGTAGGGGGGTCGGCACGTCCGCGGCCACATCCTTGATTGTGCCACCGCTTGTGTGGGCTGTCGCAGTCACCGTATGCGGTACTTAGACAGCCCACACTCCTCTCAGGCGGCTGTGTTGCGCAGTGCGCGCGGTACCACGAAGCGGATTCCGCTGCGTTTGTCGTCGATCGAGCAGGTCTTGTTGTCGATCAGGCCCAGCTTCTTGGCGTGGGGGACGAGCGCCATCTGGTTGAGGTAGCCGTCGTGTCCCCGTTTGCGGGTAATCATCCAGAGGTATCCGGTGTCCCGCAGACGGGGGCGGTAGCGAACCAGGGCCTGTTTGGCCTCGTCCTCGGACTCGACGAGGACGATCGCGCCGTCCAGCTCGCCAGATTTGACGAGGCCCCGGCCGATCGCCTCCTTGAGGTCGCGGCGCAGCCCGGGGCCCACGTCGCCGGCGACCTCGACGCGCTGGTCGGGTCCCACGCCGAGCTTCTGGATCGCCGTCCGGTGGCTGTAGTCGCGTTCCGTCGCCATCTGTGCGCAGGGAATTCTGCCATTTGCAGCGGGTGTTCCGGAAGGGCTGAGAGAGCGATACCCTCCTGGCCGGACGACAGGATCCGCTGCGCACCGGCCGAGCCGAGTGCTTGCGGCGAGGCGGAGGAGGAACCGATGGGCTTCATGGACAAGGCCAAGCAGCTCGCCGAGCAGGCACAGCAGAAGCTCGACGAGGCGCAGAAGAACTTCAACCAGAGCGGGTCGCCGCAGTCGCAGCCGGGCGAGGGCGGGGTGCGCTACGACCAGCACGGCCGGCCGATCCAGGAAGCGCCGCCCTCGGCCAGCGAGCCGCCCGCGCCTCCTCCACCCACAGAGGGTGGTGGCAGCGGGGGCGGCCAGGCCAACGCCTCGCCCGACCCCTTCAAGCCCCTCCAGCAGTGACCCCGCGCTTCGGTCGCGACCCCATGCGCATCGGCGGCGTCCTCACTGCGATGGTCACCCCGTTCGACCGGGACGGGAAGCTCCACGAGGACGCTGCCGTGCGGCTCATGCAGCACCTGCTCGACAACGGATCCGACGGCCTCGTGCTCGCCGGCAGCACCGGCGAATCGCCCACGCTCACCGACGACGAGAAGTGCCGCCTCTGGGAGCTCGGTGTCTCGGAGACCCCCGACGACGCCACGATCGTGGCCGGCACCGGGACCTACGACACCCGCCACAGCGTCGAGCTGACCGAGCGCGCCACGGAGATCGGCGTGGACGCCATGCTCGTCGTGACGCCCTACTACAACAGACCCAACCGGCGCGGCATCAAGGCGCATTTTCAGACCGTCGCGGCGGCGACCGACAGGCCGATCGTCCTCTACAACATCCCCAGCCGGACGGCCACCGACATGCCCAACGACCTGCTCGCCGAGCTGGCCGAGATCGACAACGTCGCCGCCGTCAAGCAGGCCCGCTATGAGGACATGGAGCCGATCGAGGGCCTCGACCTGCTGGCCGGCAACGACGACATCCTCGCCCGGGTCATGGACCTTGGCGGCACCGGCGGCATCCTCGTCGCCTCGCACCTGGTCGGCCGTGAAATGCGCCGCATCGTCGACGAGCCAGACCGCCGCAACGAGATCGAGGACGGCCTCCGCGACCTCTACCGGGCGCTCACCGTGACCACCAACCCGATCCCGATCAAGACCGCGCTCCAGCTCACCGGGCACGACGTGGGCGGCCTCCGCCTGCCACTCGTCGAGGCCTCGGAGGAGGAGCGGGAGGTCGTCCGGGAGGCGCTCGAGCGCCACAAGCTCCTGGCCGCCGTCACTTGACCCCGAGCGGCACCCTGCGCGTCCTCCCGCTCGGCGGGCTGGGCGAGATCGGCAAGAACATGACGGTCGTCGAGTACGACGGCCGGATCGTGGTGGTCGACACCGGGCTGATGTTCCCGGCCCCGGACCAGCTCGGGATCGACCTCGTGCTGCCCGACTTCGCCTACCTGCGCGAGCGCGCCGCCGACATCGAGGCGATCGTCCTCACCCACGGCCACGAGGATCATGTGGGGGCGCTGCCCTTCGTGCTGCGCGAGCTGGGCCACGATCCGCCGATCTACGGCGGCCCGCTCACCGCGGCGATGGTCCGGTCGAAGCTCGACGAGCACCGGCTCCGGGACGTGGCCGTGACCGACGTGCTCGCCACCCAGAGCTTCGACGCCGGCCCGTTCTCAGTCGAGATGGTGAAGATGGCCCACTCGATCCCGGACGCCTTCGCCGTGGCGCTCACCTGCGAGCTCGGCACCACGCTCGTCACCGGGGACTACAAGTTCGACCAGACGCCGGTGGACGGCGTGCCCGCCGACGTCTCGCGCCTGGCGGAGCTGGGCCGCGAGGGCCTGCTGCTCTTGTGCGGCGACTCGACCAACGCCGACCGGCCCGGCATGTCGCCGTCGGAGTCGAGCGTGGGGCCCAGGCTGCGGGAGGTGATCTCGCGCTGTCGCGGGCGCGTGGTTGTCACCTGCTTCGCCTCGAACATCCACCGCGTTCAGCAGGTGGTGGACGCCGCCGTCACGCTCGACCGCAGGGTCTCGCTGGTCGGGCGCTCGATGCGCAAGAACGTGAACATCGGGCGCATGCTCGGCCACATCGACGTCCCGGAGGGGATGCTCGTCGGCCCCAAGGAGATCGAGGACTTCCCCGACGACAAGCTCGTGGTGATCTCGACCGGCAGCCAGGGCGAGCCGCTCTCCGCGCTGCGCCGGATGGCCCACGCCGACCACCCGCAGGTCGAGCTGCACGACGGCGACACGGTGATCTTCTCGGCCACGCCGATCCCGGGGAACGAACGGGCGGTGAACGAGACGATCGACCGCATCTACCGCCTCGGCGCCGACGTGATCACCCCGCGCGACGTCGCGGTGCACGCCTCGGGCCACGCCTACGCCGAGGAGCTCAAGCTGATGATCAACCTCACCAAGCCGCGCTACGTGCTCCCCGCGCACGGCGACCACCGGCGGCTGCGACTGCACAGCGAGCTGGCCGAGGCGGTGGGGGTGCCACCGAAGTCGATCTTCCGCGGCGAGAACGGGCTGCCGCTCGCGATCGACGCCTCCGGCGCCCGTTTCGGCGAGCGGGAGCAGGCGGGCATGATCTTCGTGGACGGGGTCGACGTGGGCGACATCGAGGACGTCGCCCTGCGCGACCGCCGCACGCTATCGGCCGACGGCATCTTCATCGTGGTGGCGACCATCTCCGAGCAGGACGGCCGCTCCGTGGTCCAGCCGGAGATCATCTTCCGCGGCGTGCCCTTCGTCGAGGAGTCCGACGGCTTCGTCGAGGAGTTGCGCCAAGCGGTCGACGCCTCGCTGGCCCGCTCGGCCGAGGAGGAGGTGCGCGAGATCGACCTGCTCCAGCACCACCTTCACGACGACGTGGCGGAGTTCGTCTACGAGCGTCTGCGCCGGCGGCCGATGGTCCTGCCGGTAGTCGTCGAGGTCTGAGCGCTACCCGAGCGAGATCTTCAGCCGGCGCACGGTCGATTTGCCTGCGCCGGCGGTGGCGCGCACCGTGACCGTCATGGCCGTCGGGTCGCGGCGCTTCAGCGCCTTCCTCGCGGACTTCATCGCCTTATTCGAGAGCCTCAGCTTGATCTTCACCAGCGAGCCGCGCTTCATCCGCCCGCTCCAGGCCGATACCTTGACCTTCCTGGCCGCCTGGCCCTTGGCCGTAGCATTGATCGAGCAGGCCTCGGAGCACCGGACGAAGACGATCAGCCCGCCCTGGCGCAGCAGCCGCTGACGCTTCTTGCCGGTGAGCGTCAGCTCGAGCGGGCTGGTGCCGGGTCCGCTGTCGGGGCCGGGGCCCGGGGCTGGCCACGGGACGCCGCCCCCGCCTCCGTCACTGCCACCACCGCCCGACGGCGGCTCATCGGCGGTCGCGGTCCAGTTGTACTGCACGCTGACGGCCGAGCTCTGGTAGGCGTTGTCTCCCGAGGTCCCCGACGGCGGCGCGCCGCCGTCCGGCAGGGACACCGTGAAGCGGAACGTGCGAGAGGCCCCCGGAGCCCAGCTCCCCAGCGCGCGCGGGCCCATCGCGCCGAGCTTGCCCGAGTAGACGGTGGCCGGCGCGCCGGCGTTCGTCACGTCTTGGGCGAGCAAGTCGAGCGCGTTCGACAGGGTCCCGCCTGCCGGGCCGGGCGCGTCGCCCAGGTTCGACTTCGAGAGCGAGAACGTGCCCGTGAGGTCGCCGGTGTTGGTGATCGTCACGTCGCCGACCCGTGAGTCACCGGGCGCCATCCCGGCCGCCGTCAGGACGGCCGCCCCGTCCCTCGAGTTCGACATGGCGAGCGTTCCGGCGACCAGCTTCACCTGAGCCTCGGCGGGCGGGGGCGCCGGCCGG
>JBOGXT010000044.1:0-8191 GCA_050694635.1 Thermoleophilaceae bacterium | reverse complement strand
CCCCCGCAGGGCGGTGCTGCGGGGGCGCTTCCGCTGGAGGGAACTCAATGCGCCGGCTTCGGATCGCAACGTCCTCTTTGACCGCCGCTCGCGATATTCGGTTCGCCCCAACCGCCTTTCGGAGGTGCGCTGTGCCGATTCGATCGCGCAGCGGCGGCGAAGGTCGGCGCACGCCCCCGGCCACCGGCGAACCCTCCGGCGCCGCGAGGGGTCGGAGCTAGGACGGAGCTTGCCCTTGACGGCCGGGTGGCGAGAGAGGACGAGCGTGGAGTTGAGGTCGCACGCGAAGATACGGCTCTCCCGATCGGCGCTCGCTGCGCTGGCGGCGTCGCTCATCGCGCTGGCGCTGGAAGCCTGCGACCGCAGCCCGCAGCAGGACGAGCGCGCCCCGACCGTGTCAGGCGAGCGGCCAGGCGGCTCCGCCCTCGCCACCCGGCGCGCCGAGGTGCGTTTCGCAACGACGGATGGGGTCCTGCTGAGCGGCAGCCTGACCGTCCCACGCCCGCGGGCGCCGGTGGTGATCCTCGTGCACCAGTTCGGGTCGGACCGCCACGACTGGGATGGCTTCGTGCCGGTGCTCGACCGCGCCGGGTTCGCGACGCTCGCTTACGACACGCGCGGCATGGGCCGCAGCCTCAGCCGCTGGCCCGGCAAGGCACGCTACTTCCCGCCACGTGACGAGCGGCGCTACCTGGAGGAGATGCCGCGCGACGTGGCAGCCGCGCTCCGCTTCCTGCGAGACCGGCGCGGTGTGGATACGGAGCGGACCGCGGTGATCGGAGCCAGCCTCGGCGCGAACGTCGCCTACGCCAGCAGCGCCGCGGCGCGGGCTACCGTGGCGCTCTCCCCGGTCCCTTTGCGGGACACGCTCCGTCCGCGCGGGCGCAGCCCGCGGGGCGTGCTGTTCATCTCTTCGCGGCTGGAGGCGGCCGCGGTGCTCGAGCTTGCGCAGACGGTCAGGGAGGCCAGGCTCACCATGCTTGCCGGGGACCCGGAGGCGCACGGGGTCGCGCTGCTGCGCGAGGCGGCGGTACGCCGGGCCATCCTCGACTGGCTGCGCTCTCACCTGTTCGACAAGCCCGGGACGGGGGAGGTCGGTAGCGCTCGCAGGGATGAGCGGCCGCGATCTACGCGCGCTCCGCCCGCGACAACCCGACGGCCGAACACGATCGTCCGGTAGAGCGCCGCGTGGGCGCCGTCAGCATCTCATGGTGCTTGCGCCGCTGACCGTTCAGAACCTGAATCGGCCCTCCAGCAGGATCTCTCTAAAGGTCAGGCCCGAGACCTCGAGCACCAGCGTCGCGCCCGACCCTCCGCGAGCGACGGTCGCGGTGAAGGCTTGGTCCGAGCCGGCACCCGCTCCGGTAACGGTGGCCGTGCCCGTTAGGACTGCCGTGTGCTCGTCGATGTCGGCCGACGTGATGGCCCCGGTCACGTACATGATGTTGGTGTCGAACTTGCCGCTCCCAGGCTTGCCGGCGTCGGCGCTGGGCGCAAGGGCGAGGCACTCGAAACGGCCTGACCCTGCCTGCCAGTGAAATGCGACCTTCGTGATGATCGGCGTGAACGCGGGCGGACCGGCTCCGCCTTCGACGATCGTCGTTCCAGCCCCGCGCACCGATCGGCCGTCGTCCTCGCCTTCGTCGGGTGTGCCGGAGGGGGCGATGGGTGCCGCCACCAGCGCCGCACCGGCCATCACTCCGATCACGAGCAACGTCTTCGGCGCGTTCTTCATGACCATTGGGAACCTCTTGGTGGTTGTTCTGAAGAGCGATGGCCGCGATGGAGAACCACCATCGCGGCCATCATGGAAAGGAAGTCACCTGCGGTAGGTCGGTCTCCTTTCTAGTCCTCGTCCTCCTCCTCGTCGAGCTCTTCGCAGCGCCTGGTAAAGAGCGTGAGCCCGATGTTCGGGGTGAACGGGTTGAACGGCGCGAGGCCGGGGACGCTGAGCGTGAAGCCCTCCTGTTGGAAGGGGCTGGTGACGATTCCCGCCGGGCTGAGGTTGCAGACGACCTTGAGCATCGCTCCGCGGATCACCGGTCCGTCGCACGGCCTGAGCTTGATCTCGAGCTCGAGGACGCCGGCCACCGCGACGCCCCACGTTCCGATCTCATCGAAGCTCACGACCCGAGTCGCCTTCCAGCTGCCGGTGGCGATGAATGCGGGAGACGGGATCTTCGTGCCGTCGAAGTGCACGAACTCCCCACCGCCGCGCACCGAGTCATGCGTGAAGCTGCCGCAGCCGGTCATGACGACCGTTTCCCCGCCCGCGAGGGTGGCTGCGTGCCCGCTCAAGGCGTCGAAGTAGAACCTTCGCCGAGACCCGTCGTCATCGTCGTCGTCCGCCCAGGCTGCCCCGGCAAGCGCGGGGAAGGACGCGAGCGCCGCCGACCCGATCCCTGCCCGCTTGAACAGCTCTCTTCTTTCGATCCCTCTTCGTTCCATCTCTCACCTCCACAGATCGCGGGTAGAGGCGGCGAAAGGGGGAGATCTGTTGCGGGTCGGGCGGCGCGTCGCGAGCCGAACGCGCCCTTCGCCGTGCGGGGCAGCCGATGGCGGACTCACGCGTCGTGCACCTCCGACGCGAACCGGGACCAGGAACCCCGACCGTACACCCGCCGGGCGCGGCCGTCAACGAACGGGGGTAGAGCGCCTGAAGGGCATTGAAGAACGCCTCCGAAAAGGTGGGAACGGCTGGATCGTGTCGCGCAGCACGGCGAGCGGCGGCTCGGCGCGGTCGGAGTCCGCCACCAGGGTGAGGAGCCCGGGCAGGGTGTCGTAGTGCAAAGGTAGGTCGCGGTGCGGGCGACGCCCGACAGCGCCGCAGCGCCGGCGGCCACTCGGATTCCCCGCTCGCCGGGCCTGCTCCTCGGTAAGTCCGACGGCCGCCACCTGGGGTCCGTGAAGACCACTCGCGGGATGGCCCGGTAGTCGGGGTGCGACTCGCGACCTAGCATGTCGGCCGCCGCCACGCCCGCCTGGTACTTGCCAACGTGTGTGAAAAGCAGCGTCTTCGACGGGATGCAGGCCCAATACGAAGGGCAAGCTGGCCTGAATCGTTTGCTCGCGCCCCGGGTCTACGGCAAACGACCGTTAGGAGGCGCTCGTAATGGATGCGACGACAGCCCAGCGTTTCGGGCAGCGCGAAGGCGCGCGTACGGCCGCCGCCGGCTACGACGCAGCTGAGGCTGCCACGCCGGCCGGCGCGGAGATGGGCGACCGGGTGTCGCGCGGGACGGTGGCCGGTGTGGCCGCGGGCCTGGTGTTCCTGGTGGCGAACATGCTGTGGGCCACGAAGTCGGACCTGCCAGCGGTGGCGCCGCTGATCGACATCTCGACGATCTTCAACTTCGACGACGTCGCCAACCCCACCACCGAGAACATGTTCATCGGCTTGGTCACCCACCTGACGCTCTCCGCGAGCTTCGGCGTGGCGTTCGCGCTGCTGGTGCCGCTCCTACGCAACATGCGTATGCTCGCTGCCGGTGCGGTGGTGTTCGGCGTCGCGCTCTACCTGGTGAACTTCCAGATCCTGGGCCGGACGGCGTTCCCGTGGTTCCAGGAGGGCCCCGACCAGCTCTTTGAGCTGGTCGCCCACGCCGGTTTCGGGCTGTTGCTGGTGCCGTTCTTCCTCGGCCGTAGCTTCACGGCGATGCGAGGCCCGCGGGCCACCCGAGCGTCAAGGGCGTAACTGTCGAGTCAGGCAGCTGCCCCCCGAGCGGCTCGAGCTCGTGCTCGGCTGCACCGTCGACGAAGCCTTCTGGCTGCTGTCGGGCCGCGAGCCGCGGACCCCTGTTCGCCCCGCGGCGCGCGCGGCGGCCTCGCCGACGAGCGGGCGTGAGCTCAACCGCAGCTGCGACGCCCGCTGTCGTCCGGGGGCGGGCATCTCGGACCGACCGAGGAGGCGCCGCGCATTCCACGCGCGAGGAGCAGGCCGCGGGAGGCTGAGCTCAGTGCAGGACGCGGTTAGGCGGTGGCCGTCGATCCCGAGGGGGTTGTCGGCGTCGTCGTCCGGTCCGGCGATGAAGCCGTCGAGTGACATCGACATGTAGAGAACAGCTGAAGACACGGGGTTTCCTTCCCGGTTTGTGTTCTGTGCCGTTTGCACCGCTCGACCTCGATGCCGTAGCTCATGCGCGGACCGTGTGCTCAAGCCGGGCGAATGCGGTGGGCAAGCCGATGCGATGCTCGTCCCGGAGCTCGACGCTTGGGAATCCGCGCTGAACCATGGTCATGAGGGTCTTGCCGCCCTTTCCTCGAATGTGAACTCGAGCTCTGTGTCGAAGCTCGATCCGTCCAGGCGGGTCTCCCAGCGTCAGCTCGGCCCCGCCAACCTCGGCACGACATCGATCTACCTGCAGGGGATCGACCCCGAAGAGATCATCGCCACCGTCCGCACGCGCCGGGCGCCGATGATGTCGGCCGTCCCTTGCGGGCGGCGGTCGAAGCGGCCGCGAGGCGCTTGCTCCTTGCGCGATGCGGGAGCCTCGACCTCGCAGCTACCCCGCTGGTTGATTGCTCCACCCCGAGAGGGGTAGGGTCGGGGTTCCTGGTCCCCGGCTCGCGTCGGAGGTGCATGGTGCGGCTCGGTTCGCCTGACACCGCTCTCAGTAGCGCACCGTCGCAGGGTGGGCGACGTGCTCGAGCGCTGGGGCATTGCCGCCCCGCCGCGGCCAGCTCGCGCTCTGGTGCCCCCGACGATGACACGCGCGCTCGGCTCGCGAAGCTCTGCCCGATCGGCATCAGATCCCCGCCTTGCCGCCCCTCGAGCGAGCAATCCTTGGAGGTGGGCACATGGAACACAGAGGGATCGAAAGAAGAGAGCTTCTGAAGCGGGCAGGAATCGGGTCGGCCGCGGTGGGCGGTCTCGCGCTGACGGCGCCGGGTGTCGCGCGCGGGTCGTCGGACGACGACGCCGATGCCATGTTCGTTCACATCGACGGGGTCGTGAGCGGCACGGAGGGCACGTTCAAGATCGACATCGACGTGGCCGGGACGGAGCGCGAGCTCCGCGGAGAGGGATGGGACGTCGACCCGGACGAGAACCACCCGACGGCCTGCATCTTCGTGCAGTCGGGCTCGATCCACCGGGGCATCGTGGGACTGCAGGGCCGGGTGATCTTCGCGAACGACCCGGCAAACTTCGGCGCGCTGGTGAAGACGCGAGCCAATAGCGAGACCGGTCGAATCGACTGGGACTTCGGAGGGTTCCTCTTCACGGGATCCGGCAGGGTGGTCGTGGCAGAGGCGGAACTCGAGAACGACTGAACCGGCTCCCGGCGGCTCCTGCACGCGCAGCGAGGAGGGCGGGTACAGCCGTCCTCCTCGCCGCCACCGACGAGCTTCGCGCCGCCCGTTGGCGCGGGAGATGTGGGCCGTCGACGGAGGAGTCGCCCGCTTCTTGGCACCTGTGATCTCCCACGACCGCGGGGTCTCCAGGCGCGACCAGCCGACCGACCTTGAGCGAGCGAGAGTCTGTCCGGCGCCGCGCGCTCACGACCGGAGCTCGTCCAGAACGAGTGCTCGCGAGGAGCTGCTCGGGACGCCCCATCCGTCCGACAGCGGGAGCGGGGTCCCGCTAGGGCATCCAAGCGTTCCTTTATGCGACAGCCGTACGCGAGAGCGGCAGCGCGGTCAACGCGGCGCGCGGTGTCCGACGGCGCTTGCGGTCGTTGCCCGGCGCGGACCTGCCGGCCACGCTCGCGCCCCTGCGGGATGGCGGCTCGGCCGGCGGGTATACGAGCAAGCGATGCGGAGGGTCATCACTGGATGGACCACGGTTGCGGCGGCGGCGGGTTCGCCGTCCCGGCGCCGGCGCAGGCCCCGGCGGAGGGGACGCCGGTTCTCCCTATCTCGATGGCGGAGGGCAGGTTTGTCGGCTTCCCGCCGAGCGGCGTTCGGGATGTGGACTCTGGGCTGGCCGAGGTGGGTGACGTCAACGGGGACGGGATCGCCGACGTGGCGATCGGGGCGGCGTCGGCCGATCCGCGTGGCCGGCGGGACGCGGGCCTCGTGCGGGTGTTGTTAGGAGGTCCACCGCTGGGGCGGATTGACGTCCGCTCCTCGGGGTGGGCTGGCGCGGCTGGATGGTGGGGGTTATCGCATCGATGGCCCGGATCGGGGGTCCGCGGCGGGCTATGCGCTCGCCGGGCCCGGCGATGTCAGCGGCGATGGTCGCCCGGACGTCGTCTTGAGCACGTGGAACGCCGTCTATGTGGTGCACGGACGGGCGGGCGCGGCTCCGGTGGACCTCCGGCGCTCCGCCGGCCAGGGCTTTGCGATCCGCGGGCGACGACCCTTCTTCGGTACGGGTGCCGCGGTTTCCGGCGCGGGGGACTTCAACGGCGACGGACTCGCCGATATCGCTGTCGGCGCACCGCACTCCACCGTGCGGCACCGAGCGCACGCCGGGGCGACGTTCGTGGTCTTCGGCGCACCAGACAGCCGCCCGCTCAGTCTGGCCCAGCTCAACGGACGCGGCGTGCGCATCGATGGTGAACAGGAGTTCGCCAACCTCGCGGAGGCTCTCGCCCCCATAGGCGATCTCAACGGCGACGGCCGCGGCGAGCTCCTCATCGGGGCGTCGCAGGTCTCCGCCCCAGGCCGCCGCTACGGCGGCGTGGCCTACGTGGTCTTCGGACGCCCGGATCCCGGGGTCTTGGATCTGCAGCGGCCGACGGGGAGCGCCTACCGGATCCTCGGTCCCGGCCTCAGGGGCGCCGGCGGGGGGCTCGGACAGGGGCGGGCTGGCGTGTCGGTCGCGGCCATCGGTGAGGTGAACGGCGACGGCCGACCGGACATGATCATCGGCGCGCCTGGGGCCGGCCGCCGCTGCAGCCCTGAGGAGGGCGCCGCCTACGTAGTCTTCGGCCAGTCCGTTCCCTCACCGCTCGACCTCGATCACCTCGGCGAGGCGGGCTATGCGATCCGCGGCGGTCTACCAGATGCCAACGCGGGTGCTCTGGTGGCGGGCGCGGGTGACTGGAACCAGGACGGACGCGGAGACAGGCTTGTGTTGCGAGCGGACTTCGACGACGGCCGGCGGCGAGAGCGCCCGCTGCTCGACCTCGTCTTCGGGCGACTCCCTCCACCTCTTCCGGCCGCGCCCACGGCCGAGCAGCTCCCGCGTATCGAGGTACCGCGCCCGAGCCTAAGTCGACTCGTCAGCGGGCGCGGCATCACCGCACGGGTAACCGTCAAGAAGTCTGGGCCAGCGGACGCCGTGCTCGTGGAGGTCTACGCCGCCGCACTCGGCAACGACCTACCCGTTGCCCTGGGCTACGCGAACTTCTCGCGGCCGTCGACGAAACGCGTCAAGCTCACGGCGCCCAAGATCGTCCGCCGAATCCTTCGGCGCCGAAGCCGGCTGCGCGCCCGTGTCGTCCTTTCTCAATGCTCCACAGCCGGTCACGAGTACACCGCCCGAGGGCGGCTCGTCCTCCATCGATGAACGAACCCGGACCATGCTGCCCGCCGCGCCGCGCCGACCACTCGCACGACCCCGAGGGCAGCCAGCACGGCGGCGATGACGGCAGCGAACACCGTCGCCGCCTCAGGCGAGGTGCATCCCGGGTAGCAGGATTCATCGCTGCCGCCCGCGCCGCGGAGATGAGCGGGTCGACCAGCACCAACGCAGCCGCGGCAGCCAAGGCGCAGACCGCCACAGCACGCCATCCCCTGCCGACGACGCCGCCAGCCATGAAGCTGACCGCGGACGCTCCGAGCGTCAGCCCAGTCCAGGGCGCCCGGATACTCGTGTGTTCGTGCTCGACGTTCCACACGAGCAACAGCCGACGCCGACGACGGCCGCAAGCAGGCTCGTGAGGGTGCGGTTCATTCGCTCGGCTCCAGCCGATATGCCCCGAGCAAGCCCGAAGCTGTCGCTATCGAGCCAAAATGGGGACGACAGCGTGGGCGCCCGGCAGATCCGTTCGGATGCGGTCGGGCCGTCGGAGCCCCAATCACTGCTCCTCCTCCGCTGCCACGGCACACGGGCGCGCGAAGCCCGTCGAGCGCGTCCCGACGGGAACGGCCGATCACGACGATCCGGCATTCAGGGTGGCGGCGCCGCACCCGTGAGCCGCGGCGCGTAATGCTCGAAGAAAAGGCGCGCAACCAGCTCGCCGCGCGTCCCCGCCCCGGTCTTCTCGAAGATCGCTTTCAGGTGGTCCTGGACCGTCCAGCCCGA
>JBOGXT010000043.1:0-3853 GCA_050694635.1 Thermoleophilaceae bacterium | reverse complement strand
CTCGCACAGCGACCGCACGAGCTCCTCGTCCTCGCCGGCCCCGGGGCGCAGGCCGTAGTTCACGTGAAGCGCCGACACGCGCGCCCCGAGCCGCACGGCCACGTCGAGCAGGCAGACCGAGTCGCCGCCTCCCGACACCAGCACCAGCTGCGGCTCGTCCGCGCGCACGAGGCCGCTCTCGCGCGCCGCCTCGAGCGGGCGCTCGCTCATTGCGCCCTGGCCATCGCGCGGCAGAGCTGGCGCGGCGTGTCGAAGCCCTTCAGCTTCACGTCGCCGATCTCGTCGAAGGCGAGGCCCGCGCCCGCGGAGACAGCCTCCGTCACGGCGTCGGTCACGAGCACCTCGCCGCCGCGGGCGCGCGCGACGACGCGCGAGGCGAGGTTGACCTCGCGGCCGAAGTAGTCGCCGTCGCGGTAGAGCGTGCTGCCGTAGTGGATCCCGATGCGCGGCTCGGGGCGCTCCTCGAACCCGCCCACGTAACCGACGGCCCAGTCCACCAAGGCGTCCACGTCGGTGCCGACGACCATCACCTCGTCGCCGATCGTCTTCACCACGCGCGCGTCCTCCGGCAGCGTGTGCGTGACCCCCTCGACGAAGCGCTCGACCGACGACAGCGCCTCCTCGTCGCCCTCCTCCTCGGTGAAGCGCGTGTACCCGGCCAGGTCGGCGAAGGCGATCGCCACCCGCACACGGCCGGCGGCGGACTCGTCCTCCTCGAGCTCGGTCTCCATGTGCCCGACCACGTCCTGCGCGACGAAGTGCTGGAGGAAGCGCCGGTGCACGTAGTCCATCAGCGGCGAGGTGATCGGCAGCAGGTCGCGCGCCAGCCCCTCCATCTCCTCCGCCATCTCGAGGCCGGGCACGCCCTCGCGCATCAGCGGCTCGTGCACGTAGAGGTGAAACAGGCGCACCTCGGCGTCGGCGATCTGGGAGAGCGACTGCCCGTAGACGCGGCAGAGCTGGAGGAAGGCGACCAGGGGAAAGCCCGCGGCCAGGACCGACGACACGTAGCGGAGCGCCTCGAGGTCCTCGTCGGTAAGCGCCTCGAGCGAGCTGGGCGGCAGGCCGATGCTCGTCCAGAAGCGCTCGATCAGGGCGGGCTCGAGCCCGGTCTCCTCCGCAGCGTCCTCCAGCGACCGCTCGGCCCGTTCCTCCCCGAACAGCGACTCGATGTAGCCGTAGGCGAGGCGGCCCTGCCTGCCCGCCTCGCGAATCTGGTCGAGCCTGTGCCCGCGCTCTCGCAGCCGCGCCACGATGCGGGCGTGGGCCACCGCCGCCTCGGTCCACTCCCGCTTGCCGTCGACCTCGGGGATGACGCCGCGCTCGGCCCAGCGCCTGAGCGTGGCGGCCGAGACGCCGACGCGCTCGGCGGCCTCCTTCAGCGTGAGGGTCCGGTCGCCCATCCCCCGGGATTGTGACCGTCACGCCACAACGGCGGAGTGGAAGGGTCACTCCGCCGCTGTGCGCAGGCGTATCGGCCCGCAACGTAGGCCGGTGCTGCTAACGCGATCCGCGCGCAGCTCCCGGTCTCTACAGGTCGCTCAGCATCTTTGCGCGCCGACGCTGACGAGTCAACCGCGGTGATCTCCGCGCCGGGACGGCGCGGTCGCCATCAGGCTGCGGGCAGGATGCCCGCAGGGCTAATCTCTCGCCACGTGACAGTGGAGGGAGAGCTTTGAACTACTTCGTCACAGGCGCGACGGGCTTCATTGGCAGGCACCTGCTAGCCGAGCTGCTGAAGCGTGAGGGCACCATCCACGTGCTCGTCCGAGAGGGCTCGCGCGGCAAGGTCGACTCGCTCGTGCAGCGGATCGGCGCACCCAAGGACCGGATCGTCCCCGTGACCGGGGACCTGTCCAAGCCCGGGCTCGGGATCCAGGGCTTCGGCGAGCCCGTGGACCACTTCTTCCACCTCGCAGCGATCTACGACATGGCGGCCGACGAAGAGGCCATGGAGCGCGCGAACATCGAGGGCACGCGCCACGTGATCGAGTTCGCGAACTCGATCGAGGTCGGCCGCTTTAACCACACCAGCTCGATCGCGGTGGCGGGCCTCTACAAGGGCGTGTTCCAGGAGGACATGTTCGACGAGGACCAGCGCCTGCCGCACGCCTACCACCGCACCAAGTACGAGTCCGAGCGCCTCGTGCGCGAGGAGATCCGGGCGCAGACGATCGTGTACCGGCCGGGGATCGTCGTGGGTCACTCGGAGACCGGCGAGATGGACAAGATCGACGGGCCGTACTACTTCTTCAAGCTGCTCCAGAAGCTGCGCCACGCCCTGCCCGAGTGGGCGCCGCTGGCGGGGCCGCAGGGCGGCGAGACGAACCTCGTGCCGGTCGACTTCGTCGCGAAGGCGATGGACCACATCGCCCACCTGCCGGACTCGGACCTGCCCGGCCGCACGTTCCACCTGGTCGACCCGGAGTCGATGCGGGTCGGCGACACCCTCAACGAGTTCGCCAGGGCGGCGCACGCGCCCCAGTTCGTCATGCGCGTCGACCCGCACATGACCAACGCGATCCCCAAGCAGGTCCGCAAGGGCGTCCTGGCGCTGCCCACCGTCAAGCGGATCCGCCACCAGCTCTACAACGACCTCGGCATCCCGCCGGCCGCGATGGAGAACCGCGACTTCCGCTGCACCTTCGACGCGCGCGACGCCCAGCGCGTGCTGACCGGCACCGGCATCGCCGTCCCGCCGCTCTCGACCTACGCGCCGCGGCTGTGGGACTACTGGGAGCGCAACCTCGACCCGGACCTGTTCCGCGAGCGCTCGCTCACCCGGTCGATCCAGGGCAAGCGCATCATGATCACCGGCGCCTCCAGCGGCATCGGCCTGGAGACGGCGCTCAAGATCGGCGAGGCCGGCGGCGAGGTGCTGCTGGTCTCGCGCACCCGCGAGAAGCTGGAGGACGTCGCGCGGCAGGTCGAGGAGGCGGGCGGCACCGCCCACGTCCATCCGTGTGACCTATCCGACCTCGACGACATCGACCGGCTCGCCGAGGAGGTGCTCGACGAGCACGGCGGCGTCGACGTGCTCGTGAACAACGCCGGCCGCTCGATCCGCCGCTCGGTGGCGCGCTCGTACGACCGCTTCCACGACTACGAGCGCACGATGCGGCTGAACTACTTCGGCGCGCTTAAGCTGATCCTCGCCTTCATGCCGGGGATGCGCGAGCGCAAGTCGGGCCACATCGTCAACGTTTCCTCCATCGGCGTGCAGACGAACACGCCGCGCTTCTCGGCCTACGTGGCGTCGAAGGCGGCGCTTGACGCGTTCTCGCGCTGCGTGGCGCCGGAGTGCATCGGCGACAACGTCACGTTCACGACGATCTACATGCCGCTCGTGCGCACGCCGATGATCGCGCCGACCGACATCTACAAGGCGTTCCCGACGCTGACTCCCGACGAAGCCGCGCAGATGCTCTGCGACGCGATGATCGACAAGCCGAAGCGGGTGGCCTCGCGGCTGGGAACGTTCGGCGAGGTGCTCTACTCGGTGTCGCCGAAGAGCGTGGACATCGTCCTCAACACCGCCTACAACCTGTTCCCCGACTCGAAGGCGTCAAAGGGCGACAAGGCCGACGGCAAGCCGGTGCCGGCGCAGGAGAAGAAGGACGAGGAGATGTCGACCGAGGCCGTCGCGATGGCGTACCTGATGCGCGGCGTGCACTTCTAGTCCGAACCGTGCGCACTCGGCCGAGCCGAGTGCTTCCGGCCAGGGCGTAGGAGCACCACCCGCAGCGGCAGCTTGCGCGGCGCCGACGGGTTGCCGACCGCGTCGACCGCTCTCAGGACCAGCAGGTGCCGGCCGGGGCGCAGGCCGCGTGCGCGCAGGCGGATGGCGTTCGCC
>JBOGXT010000042.1:0-1866 GCA_050694635.1 Thermoleophilaceae bacterium | reverse complement strand
GGGCAACGCGGCACACGAGCTGCGCCGGCTGGCGACCCCGGTGCTCAAGTACTGGATCTGCAAGCGCGCCCCCGTCCATGCCGCCGAGGCGCTCGAGTGCCTGGGCGGCAACGGCTACGTCGAGGAGAGCATCATGCCCCGTCTCTACCGGGAGGCTCCCCTCAACACGATCTGGGAGGGATCCGGGAACGTGAACGCGCTCGACGTGCTGCGGGCCCTGCGCAAAGAGCCCGCGACCCTCGACGCCTTCCTCGCCGAGGTCGACCGGTCCCGGGGCGCCGACGCCCGCCTCGACCGCTCCGCCGGCGGGCTGCGCGACGCGCTCGGCCGCGCCGACGACGCCGAGGCCGGCGCCCGCCGGCTCGTCGAGGGCATGGCCCTCACCCTCCAGGGCGCGCTGCTCGTGCGCCACAGCCCGCCGGCGGTGGCCGACGCCTTCTGCGCATCGCGCCTGGGCGGCGATTGGGGCCACGCCTTCGGCACCCTCCCGTCGGGCGTCGACTTCGCCGCCATCGTCGAGCGCGCCCGTCCCGAGGACGCCCGGTAGCGCGTCAGCCCGTCCGCCTCGACCATGTGCTGCACATGCGACATGCTCTCCACCTGTCCAAGATGATCCAGGTCAGGAACGTTCCCGACCGTCTTCATCGCGAGCTGACGAGACGCGCGAACGCTCGGGGTCAAGCACTCACCGACTACATCCAAGAGCTCCTGGAGCAGGAGGTGGCCAGGCCGCCTGCTGCTGAAGTATTCGATCGGATCGAGGCGCGATGATCCGTGAAGCTTGGTCGTCGAGCGTCCGAGCTCATCCTCGAGGAACGAGCGGCTCGGGAAGCCCCCTGAGCATCATCGTCGCCGACGCGTCGGCGCTTCTCGAATACTTGCCCGGCACGGAAGCAGCTGGGTCGATCGGAGAAGTCCTGCGTATGCCGGACGCCGACCTGCATGTCCCGGCGCTCTGTGACGTCGAGGTGGCGGCTGGGATTCGCCGTGCGCTGTCGGGCGATGCGCTCTCAGTCGAGCGTGCTGCGGCCGCTGTCGAGGATTACCTGGACTTACCGCTCAGTCGCCACGGTCACCAGTCGCTGCTCGCCCGAATGCTTGCACTGCGGGCCAACCTCACCGCCTGCGACGCGTGCTACGTCGCGCTGGCCGAGCGGGTGGGCGGGGATCTCCTGACTGCCGACGAACGGCTCGCGCGGGCGGTTCGGGACCACACCGACATCGTCGTCTCTCCGTGACGGAGGTCTGGTGCGGCCCGTCTGGTTGAGCCGGGCGAGCTGGTCGACGTGCACGTCCTCGGGCGCGGTCAAGCAACGCCACCGCACGGCGGGTCCGTACCGGTCCCGGTCGGTCACAGGCACGCGTACAACGCGTCGGCGAGCGCGCCGGCCCGGGGGTCGGCGGCGATCCCGGGCAGCATCTGGTTCATCACGTAACCGAAGCCCACCCCGGCGACCGGGTCGGCGAAGCCGAGGACGCCGCCCATGCCGTTGTGCCCGAACGCCTCGTCGTTGGGACCGAACGCCGCCACCGGCGGCGACGGCCTCCAGTAGCCGAGCGCATAGCGCATCGGCACCAGCAGCACCTCGTCGAGCGCGGCGACCGCCTCGGCGGTGTGGGCGAGCACCGAGCCCTCCGACACGAGCCGAGCGCCGTCGATCGCACCGCCGCAGGCGAGCGCGCCGTACAGTCGGGCGAGGCTGCGGGCGTCGCCGATGCCGCCGCCGCCGGGAATCTCGGCGGAACGGAAGCGCGCGTCGTTGGCGACCGAGGCGGCGCCGTCGACACCGCCGTGCTCGTCGACGAGCAGCGCACGGCCCGTCAGCGCGTCGGGGCGCGTCGTCTCGGCGATGAGCAGGGCGAGGG
>JBOGXT010000041.1:0-3146 GCA_050694635.1 Thermoleophilaceae bacterium | reverse complement strand
GCCCTGGCCGGCGAGCACGACCTTCACCCGCCCGGCCGCGAAGCGCGACAGCTGCGCCAGCGCCGGGGCGGAGGGGATGCCGCAGGGCTCCTCGAGACGGGGTATCGCGGTGGCCAGTTCGGCGAGGAAGTCCGTCTCGGCCATGGCGGTGGCGTGGTGCTCGGTGCCGATCAGCCGGGCGCTCTCGGCGGCGGGCTCGCGCTCGTCGAGCACGTCGCCGGCACCGGGGAAGCCGATCGTGAAGGTGGTCGGGGGCCGGGGTGAGCGCTGGGCCATCGCCGCCACGACGGCGGCCGAGTCGACGCCGCCGGAGAGGAAGGCGCCGTAGGGGGCGTCGGACATCATCTGGCGCTCGACGGCGTCGGCGAAGCGCTCGGCGAGCTGGCCGGCGACGTCGTCGTCGGAGAGGTCGCGATGGGGGGCGCCGGGCGGCTCGCGCCAGGTCTCGACGCGGGGGGCGCCGTTCTCCTCGGCGATCAGGGTGGAGGCGGCCGGGAGCTTGTGGATGCCCTTGAAGAGCGTCCGCGGGGCGGGCACGAACCGGCAGGCGAGGTAGTGGTCGAGGGCCGTGCGGTCCATCTCCGCCTGGACGAGCCCGGCGTCGAGCAGGGCGCCTATCTCGGACGCGAGCGCCACGCGGGCACCGTCGCTCCACCAGTAGAGCGGCTTGACGCCGAACTCGTCGCGGGCGGCGAGGAGGCGCCTCTTGGCTGCGTCCCAGAGCACGAAGGCGAAGATGCCGTTGAGCTCGCGGACGCACCGCGGGCCGCTCTCCTCGTAGGCGTGGACGATGGCCTCGCAGTCGGAGCCGGTGGCGAAGCGGTGGCCCCGCTCCTCGAGTCTCGAGCGCAGGGTGCGGTGGTTGTAGATCTCGCCGTTGGCGACGAGGGTGACTCGGCCGTCCTCGGACTCGAGCGGCTGGTCGCCGCCGGCGACGTCGATGATGGCGAGCCGGGTGTGGGCGAGCGCGACCGGGCCGACCCGCCTCGTGGCCTCGCCGTCGGGCCCCCGATGGCGCAGGGCCTCGAGCATGCGCTGAGCCGCGTCGGAACCCGAGGCCCCCGCCGGATCGAGAATCGCGCCGATGCCGCACACGCCGGCCATCTTGGCAGGGCCACCCGTTGTCGCCCTGCCTTCGCACACCCTTCGCCGTTCCGTCACACCCCGGTCTGGAGCCGTGCGCCTCTCCGGCGGACGATCGGCCTCCGCTTCATCCACCGACTTGGGAGGTCGAACCGATGTACCGCCTGATGGGACGCATCCACGCCGCGCTGACCGGCATTCGCCGCGATCACGGCCAGGGAACCGTGGAGTACGTGGCCCTGATCCTGCTCGTCGCCCTCGTGATGGCCGGGATCATCGCCGCGATGAGGGGCTTCCGCACCGACGAGGGCAAGGAGCTGGGCGACGCGATCATCGGCAAGATCAAGGACGCCGTGCGCAAAGTGCAGTTCTGAAGGAGCGCCGCGCGGATCGGCCAGGACCGGCTGTCCTGGATAGGGGCCTATGGGGCCCACTGGACAGGACAGTCCGTGGGCGGGCGCGAACGGGTCACGATCTCCGCCGGGGCGTGCTCCGCGGGTCGTGACACCATTCCGGCTCGTGGGCGATCCTCGATCACTGCCAGTTGCCGTCTTCGATTCCGGGGTCGGTGGGCTCACCGTGCTGCACGAGTGCCTCGTGTCGCTTCCGCATGAGGACTTCCTCTATCTCGGGGACACCGCTCGCTTCCCGTACGGCGACCGCAGCCCCGAGGAGCTGCTCGAGTTCGCCCGGCAGCTCGCCGCGATCCTCATCGAGCGGGGCGCCAAGCTGCTCGTGGTCGCCTGCAACTCGGCAACGGCCGCCGCGCTTCCGGCGCTCAAGGACGAGCTCGAACGGCGGTTGCCCGTGGTTGCCGTCGTTCGGCCCGAATCGAGGCTCGCGGCCACCGCCACGCGCAACGGAAAAGTGGGGCTCATCGCGACCCCGGCCACCGTGTCGAGCGGCGCCTACGCGCGCGCCCTCGCCGAGGAGGCGCCCAAGGCGGAGCTGCACGCAGTCGCGTCGGCCGAGCTCGCCCCGCTGATCCAGGTGGGCGGCGAGGTCGATCACCGCGTCCTGGCGTGCGTCGAGGGGGCCTGCCGGCCGCTCAAGCGCGCCGGGGTCGACACGGTCATCCTGGGCTGCACCCACTACCCGATCGTGCGCCCGGTGCTACAGCGGGAGCTCGGCCGCGGCGTGGCGATCGTCAGCTCGGGCGAGGCGATCGCCCACGAGGTCGAGGCGCGGCTGCGGGACACCGGGCTCGAGAACGACGAGGACCGCCGCGGCCACTACGGCTTCCTCGCCACGGGCGACCCGGAGGAGTTCCGCCGCGCGGGCACGAGGTTCCTCCAGCTCCCGATCGGGAAGGTGGAGCACGTGGACGTGACGATGCCCGACGCGAGGAGCGCCGCGTGAGCGACCTCCGCAGCGACGGCCGCTCCCCCGGCGACCTGCGGGAGGTCAACATCGTGCCCGGCTTCGTACGGACGGCCAACGGCTCGTGCCTCATCGAGGCGGGCGGCACGCGTGTGATCTGCACCGCGAGCGTCGACGAGGAGGTGCCGCGCTGGATGTCCGGCCAGGGCCGCGGCTGGGCCACGGCCGAGTACGGGATGCTTCCCGCCTCGACCGGCGAGCGCAAGCGGCGCGACGTCTCGAAGGGTCGCGCGGACGGCCGCACCGTCGAGATCCAGCGCCTCATCGGCCGCTCGCTGCGCGGCGTGATCGACTTCGCCGGGCTCGGCGAGCGCACGGTCTGGGTCGACTGCGACGTGCTCGAGGCCGACGGCGGCACCCGCTGCGCCGCCATCACAGGCGGCTACGTCGCGCTGGAGCTCGCGCTGCGCCGCGTGATGTCCGACGGGAAGCTCGGGGCGCTGCCGCTCACGCAGTCCGTCGCGGCCGTCTCGACCGGGATGGTCGACGGCCGCGCGCTGCTCGACCTCGACTATTCCGAGGACTCGCGCGCCGAGGTCGACGCCAATGTGGTCATGACCGGCGACGGCGGCCTCGTCGAGGTGCAGGCCACCGCGGAGCGCACGCCGCTCTCGCTCGCGTCGCTCGACGAGCTGCTCGCCCTCGCCGCCAACGGGATCGCGGCGCTTCGTGCCGCACAGGAG
>JBOGXT010000040.1:0-4543 GCA_050694635.1 Thermoleophilaceae bacterium | reverse complement strand
GCCGACTACGACAAGCGGCTCGCGAAGTTCGACCAGGACATCGCCGAACGGGAAGCGGAGCTGAAGCGGCGTGACATCGACCGGCGTCGGCAGGAGCTCGAGGCGGAGCTCAACTCCCTGGAAGTCGGCGCCTGACCGGCGCCTGAGTCTGGCGATGCCGCTCCCGGCCTCTCCTCTGGGTTCCGGCGAGCGCTTGCCAGAACGCCTGCCGCGGATTTCTCCTCCGTGGCAGGCGTTCCTCCTGACCGCGGGATCGGTGCCCCCGAGCAGCGCCGGTCCCGCGGCGGACGCCCGGAGCTAGGAGCTGACCGGAGCTAACCCGGAGCTAATGCCCCGCCACGACGTGAACGAGCACGCCACCCCGGAGACCCGGCGGAAGGGCGCCGCGGCTGCCGCCGAGACGAAGCGACGTCGCCGCGAGAAGGAACGCCAGCTTCTGGCCGAGCTCCGGGGCGAGCGGCTGGACGCGGCCATCGGGCGTCTGGCCACCGCGGCCGAACGCGCGGCCGAGGCGATCGAGACGCTCCTCGCCGCCGAGAGCGAACCTGTCCGGTTGCGCGCCGCCGTCGCTGTGCTCGAGCTTCTGGACGCGGCCGAGCTGCGCGAGCTGAGCGGACGACTGGAGCGGCTCGAGCATCTCGCGTCGGGCAACGGGCGTGCGCCCCGATGAGGCGCCCCCGTATCGGAAACCTAGACCGGCGCCTCGGACGGCGGGAGGGGGCGTTCCGAGACGACGTCTGCGTCTGCCAGATCGACGACCCCGTCAAGGTGTTGAAGGGTTGCCGTACGGTCGTGATGGCCTGGCCGGGAAACGAGCAGGACGAGACGTGTCCCGACTGCGGGCGCGAGCGCATCGTCGTCCAGTTCGCCTGGAGCCTCGAGGACGGCTCGGGCGCGCGGGCTGCGCGTCCCGTGACCGCCGACTAGCTCAGCCGGCGCTCGCTCCGGAGGCCGCATCGGGAGCGCCGTTGCGCGCCTCTGGAACGAAGACGGAACATCCCGCCGGGGGGCAAGAGGCTCGGCGAGGGCGACCCCGCAGGGCACCGGGCTCGCCTCGGAGGGAGTAGCATCCCCCGATAGAGGGGATGACCTCAGCGCAATGACTCAGCTCGCCGAGAGACCAGCTACGGCCTCCCCAGAACGGGGCGGCGCGGAAAGGATGCCCTTCATGGGTTCTCGCATACGAGCGGCCGCGGGGCGACTCCGCGGAGCGCCCGAGCACCGGCGCCTGTTCGGCAACCGCATCGCCTGGGCGGTCCGAACCGTGCGCGCGTACCGTGAGCATCGGCGGCACGGCCGCGCGACTCCTTCGACTCGGCACTCGTAGCCGTCATACTTCCCGGCCGTGCCGAGCGAGGGTGACGCACGCGACTTCCCGCGGTTCCTCGTTCAGGTCGCGATCACGTTCGTCTTTCTCGCGGCCGGCCTCTGGATCGTGTTCGGCGGGTACGACGAGAACGCCACAAAGGCCGCCTACGGGTGGCTGGGCTTCCTGCTCGGCTATTGGCTTAGCTAGACCGCTGCTCTGACCGCCGAGCGCAGTAGGATGAGCGCAAGGAGCTCTCGACGTAGAGCCTCTTCATCCCGGCGGCGGCCCGCTTCGGCGGGTCGTTGTCTATCCGGCCCGTTTGAAAAAATCGGCTGCGGATGGAGAAGGCAACGTCGAGAGCATGGCTGAGGCGCTGAGCCTGGGAGAGCGGGCTGAGGCTCTCGCCCTTCGGGAGCAGTTCTACGACCGCGAGGGCGAGACCGAGGGCGAGCACGTCTACGATCCGTCCGATGCCGAGCTCCTCGAGCTAAGAGACCGCGAACGGCGGCAGCTCCTCAAGCGCAGCGCACGCTGCCAGCTCGGCGAGAGCTTCCTGCGCTGGCAAGGCGCCCTCGCCGCGGCCGGCCGGCATGGCGTCGACACCTGGGGCGCGTGGACCGAGGGGGAGGCCGCGCTCGACGATTTCGCCGACTCGCTCGCAACCTTCAATGAGCGAGCCGGCGGCATTCTCGACGGGACCGGGGAGGACGACTTCTCCGCCGCGTACGAGGACCACCGCGAGAGACAGGAGGGCAGCGCCGCCCGCCTGACAGCCGCGACCCACGAGCTTGAAGCTGCGACCCAACGCGCCGCCGTAGCTCGTGCGCGTGCCCACTCGTCGAGGCCAGCTCGCGCCTCGCTCGTCCGCGCCCTAACGATGCGTGTCCCGCGCGCTCGTGAGACGCGCTCCCGCCGAGTGGCGACGGCGGCCCGCACCGGTCCGTCCGACTCAGACTCAGACCCACCTAGAGCCAACGACGTCGAGGACGAGCTCGCCGCCTGGCTCGCGACGATCAAGGCGGGCGCGCGGTGAGCGCCGCCCCCAGCGTCGAGCGGACCACCCGGTTCGTCGAGCACGCCTACCGCTACGCGGAGCTGGGCTGGGCGCTCGTCCGCTGCGACGGTAAGAAGCCGAAAGGCGAAGGGTGGCAGCACACGCAGCCGGAGCCTCCCGATCTCGTCGCGGGCAAGTGGTCGGAGTGGGGGCGCCGCTGGAACGTGGGTGTCGTCTGCGGGCCTAGCGGGCTCGCGATCGTCGACGTCGACCGTGACGACTCCGAGGCGGCCGTCCGGGAGCTGCTCGGCGACCTGCCGCGCACGCCGACCGTCCGCACCGGCCGCGGGCGCCTCCAGGTCTACTTCCGCGATCCGGGCGGGCTCGAGAAGGTCGTCCGCGACGGGCTCGAGCTCCGGGTCGGCGGCCATCAATGCGTCGCGCCCCCGTCTGTTCATCCTGACACCGGACGCGAGTACGTGTGGCTGCCCGGGCTCGAGCCGTGGACGGTCGCGCTCGCCGCGCTGCCGGCGGCGGTCGTCGACTTCTTCGCGGAGGCGCGCGGGCCGAACGGCCGGGCCGCCCCGATCGGCGAAGTCATCCCCATCGGTGCGATCGACAGGACGCTCGCCTCGCTGGCTGGCTCGATGCGACGCTGCGGCGCAGACGAGCAGGCTATCTACGCCGCGCTCGTCGAGATGTTGAAGCGGTGCGAGTCCGGGCACACCCACACCGAGCGGGACTGCCGGCGGATCGCGCGGAGCGTCAGCCGCTACCAGCCGGGCACAAGTCCGGGCCAAGATGGCCGCTCTGTGGCTCTGCTCCGGGAAGCCCCTCCGGTTTCGCAGACCGGTGACGAGATCGACCTCGAGGGGGCGCCAGCGGAGGAGCTCGTACTCTCGATCGTCACCCTGGACGAGTTCGTCGCGGTCGAGGAGGAGGGCGCGAGCGCGCTCGTCGGGACGGACGATGAGGCGCTCATCCCCGAGGGGGGTGACGTCATGGTCTACGGGGACGGCGGCGCCGGGAAGACCACGCTCGCGATCGACCTAGCCTGCCACCTCGCCGCCGGCGACCAGTGGGTGGGGCTGCCGGTCGCACGGCCCGTGCGGGTGCTCGTGATCGAGAACGAGGGGCCGCGGCCGCTCTTCCGGGTGAAGCTCCGGCGGAAGCGCGAGGCCTGGAACGGGTCTCCGCTCGGCGACCGCGTCCACGTGTGGGAGAACCCCTGGGCGCGGTTCACGTTCGACGACGAGAAGCACCAGCAGATCCTCGCCGAGCGCATCGCGGAGCTCGACGTCGACGTCGTCATGGTCGGCCCAGTCTCCCGCTCCGGCATGAACGAGGCGGGCACCTTGCAGGAGGTCCGCAACTTCCTGAACCTCGTCGGGCGGGTTCGCCGGCTCTCCGGTCGGCGCGTCACGTTCGTGCTCGTCCACCACGAGAACAAGGGCGGCCAGGTGTCGGGGGCGTGGGAGGGCGCAGGCGACACGCTCCTCCATGTGACGGGCATGGGGCACGGGCGGACCCGGGTCCATGTCCAGAAGGCCCGCTGGGCGAGCGAGTATCACGCGTCCTCGCTCCAGCTCGTCTGGACGGACGGGGAAGGCTTCGAGATCGAAAAGAGCTCCGAGCTCGACGACGACACTCTCGCCGAGCAGATCCTCGCCGCCGTCAGCGACAACCCCGGCACGGCCTGGGGGGCGGTTACGCGGGCCACGAAGGGGGTGCGGGACGAGCGGCGGACGGTGGTACGCGACCGGCTGCTCGCCGGCGGCGTCCTCGTCAACATCGCCAAGCAGGACGGCGCCGACGTCGCTCTCGCCTACTGCCCAGAACGGAAGCCGGCCCGCCTGTACCGGGCCGACGACCCCTCCATCGCCCATCTGCTTCCCGCACGGGACGCAGCCGGGACGCAGATTGCTTCCGCCCGGGGTGCGGGGTCGCCAGCGTCGTCTGCGTCCTGCGTCCCGCCCTTAAAGGACGCAGGACGTAGGGACGCAGACGCGCACCCCCACGATGAGGCCACCGGAACGGCTTTCGATGTTGCCGACGCAGGCGACACGACGGGCCCCGACCCGGAAGAGCTGGCCTGGGCGTGAGCGACCGCCTTCTCATCGCCTCCGGTTCCCGTAACCGAGGGTCGAGGACGTAGGCAAGCCATGAGCCGCGAACCTTCGCCCCAACCTTTGCCCGTCGACCGCCTGCTCGGGGCGTCTGAGCTGGCCGAGCTCCTGAAC
>JBOGXT010000039.1:0-4401 GCA_050694635.1 Thermoleophilaceae bacterium | reverse complement strand
CCTGGGCCACCAGCTCGGGCGGCACCGGCCGTCCGCGTTCGCGGCGGCGGCGCGCCGCGATCAGCTCGAGACGATGGTACGCGAGCTCGGCGGTCGAGGGGGCCCGGTCCGTGAGGTGTCCGACCCGCTCGACGATCCGGTTCGCCGCCCGCGTCATCAGTAGAGCCCCAGGGTTCCGCGCCGCCGCTCGCGCCGGAGCGCGACCTGGAAGAGCAGGGAGCCGATGCTCAAGGAGGCGACGGACATCGGCGCCAAGAGCAGCAGGTCGTCGCCGACCCCGGTCCAGGCCATGCCACCAAGGAGCCCCTCGCGCAGCCCCTCGATCGCGATGGCCAGCGGGTTGTACTCCGCCGCCGCGGCGATCCACCCCGGCAGCAGGGCAAGCGGAAAGAACGCGCCCGAGGCGAGGCCAAGGATCATCGCGCCGACGCCCATTACGCCGCCGCCACGGCGGAAGGCAAGGATCGCGGCGGCCGTCGCCATGCCGAGGCCCCAGACGAACGGGATGAAGGCGAGCAGCAGGACGACGGAAGGAAGAACGCCGTTCGGCTCGAGGTCGAGCCCCACGACGAGCACCATGAAGCCGAGGAAGAGCGCGGTGCGCAGCGGCACGTAGACGAGGTCGAAGACCGCCGACCCGAGCTGGATGGTGGGAGTGGCCGTCGGCGTGGTCAACAGCGCCTCGAGCGTGCCGATCATCTGCTCGGTGCGCAGGGCCTCCGCCGTGCGGGTCAGCGCCACCTGCACGAACACGTTCAGCACGATCCCGAGCGTCACGAACTCGAGATAGCTCACCTGCGCCCCGCCGTAGCTCGGGAGCTGGGCCGACTCCACCATCTTCCCGATGTAGAAGAACACGAGCATCTGAGCGGCGAGGTTCACGAAGTCCGAGAAGAAGCTCACCCTGTAGCTCCACGCCACGAGGAAGTCACGGCGCACGAAGGCCGGGAGCTTCGCCGCCTCCCCGGCGGCGATGCCAAGGCGGGCGGACCACGCCGCGGCGGTCACGCCGGCACGTCCCCGCTCAGAGCCACGAAGGCCTCCTCCAGCTCGGAGCGCTCCCGGTGACAGCCGAGAACGGCCACCCGCGCCGCCACGATGGCGGAGATGGCGTCCCCAAGCACCGTGTGCTCGCCCAGCGTGAGCAGCCAGTGCCGGCCTTCCAGCGCGGCCACGTGGCCGCGGTCGCCGAGTGCCGAGTCAAGCCTCTCCTCGGCCTCCGGGGCCTGGCAGAGATCCAGGTGGAGGACGAAGCGCCGCGCCTCCGAGTGGGCGATCAGCGCGGGAACCGAGCCGGCGAACCGCACCCGGCCGGTGCCGAGCAGCGTCACCGCATGTGCGAAGCCGCGGATTTCGTCGATCCGCTGCGTGGCCCACAGAACGGCCGTGCCCCGGCGAGCAAGGCCTTCGACGATCGCGCGCACGCGTGCCGATGCCTCGGGGTCGAGATCGTGGGTGGCCTCGTCGACGAGCAGCGCGGCCGGCTCACCGAGGAGTGCGCGGGCGAGCGAGAGGCGTTTCTGCATGCCGTGCGAGTAGGTGGCGACCGGCGCCCGGGCGACGTCCAAGAGCCCCACGTCTTCGAGCGCGGCGAGGGCCCGCTCCCGGGCCCGGCGTCGGCGCACGCCAAGCAAGCGGGCGAAGAACAGCAGGTTCTCGACTCCGGAGAGCCTCATGTAGAACGTACGGTCCCCCGACGGCACGAGGCCGGTGAGCGCGCGGGCGGAGCGGCTGGCGCGCGCGGCGTCCTCGCCCGCGACTCGCACATCGCCCGAATCCGGGGCCACGAGGCCGGTGAGCGCCCGCAGCAGCGTGGTCTTGCCCGCCCCGTTGGGCCCGAGCAGCGCATGGATCTCACCGGGATCGACGGCGAGGGACACTTCGTCGAGTGCCGTGCGATCCCCGAAGCGCCGCGTCACGGACCGGGCTTGGATCGTGGGAGGCGCCGGGAGTGCGTGGAGCGCGGTGCGGACCGGGCTCGCACCCTGAGTCCGCTCGGCCTCCGATCGCGGCAGGCCGACGCCGGTACCCGTCCTCGCCTTCACGGGGAGCTCAGGCGGCAAGCTGCTGCGACGGCACCAGACGCGGGCGCGGCCGGGGGAGCATGCCATTCACGTGGGCATAGCGACTGGCCTCGGTCCGGTTGGAGACCCCGAGCTTGCGGTAGATGTTCGAGAGGTGGAACTTCACCGTCTGCTCGGTCACCCACAGCTGCTTGCCGATCGTGGCGTTCGTCAGGCCGTCCGAGACAAGGCCCAGGATCTCGCGCTCGCGGGCGGTCAGATCCTCGTTGCCGCCCACCACCGGTGCACCCTCCGCCACGGCGGGCGGAAGCGCGCTGATGATGTTGCGGCTCACGATCTCGCGGATCAGCGTGCCGAGGCTCGGCAGGTTGGTCGACTTCGAGAGGCAGGCGTCGACGCCCGCGCCCAGCGCCTGGCCGACCCATTCGTCGTCCATGCGCATCGTGAGCAGCACGATCGTGGCCGAAGCGGCCTCCTCGCGGCACTCGCGGATCCGTTCGAGGGCGTCCTCGGGGTTCTGCATCTCATCGACCAGCACGACGTCCGGCTGGCACTGACCGACGGCACCGCGCACCGGGGCGCGGCCGTCGACCTTGCCGAGCACCTGGAGGCGGGCGGTGTTGCGCAGCGCCATCCGGATGGTCTCGACCACGAAAGAGCTGTCAGCGACGATCACGACGCTGTTCATGACAATGAATCTCCTTGTAGGTGGGCAGGGAGAGCGCCGAAGTGATGTCCCGGCGCACTGGACCAACGTCTGGGGCGCGCGCTTTCTTTCTTCTCGATCGTTGTCCTGGTGATGCGCCCACTCGCCGCCTCCGTCGCGCTGCTCCCCGGCCTGCTGACGGTCTACTTCAGCTTCAAGAGCGGCGGGTACTTCCCGGGCGCTACGGCGCTGGTCGCGGCGGAGCTCGCGGCCCTGGTGGCGCTCCGCCTGGCGTTCGCGCGGCGCCCACTCGAAGGGGTCGGCCCGGCCCTCCTGCTTGCCTCCGCGGCCCTCGGCGGATTCGCCGTGTGGGCGCTCGCGTCGAGCGGATGGTCTGACTCACCGGCTCGCGCGCTGCCCGAATACACGCGGGCGCTCGCCTACCTGCTCGCCTTGGTCGTGTTCGGGATCCTGCCGTTCTCAGTCCGGCGAGTGCATTGGATGACCTACGGATTGGCGGCGGCCATCGTCGTCGTTTGCGGGGCGGCGTTCCTCTCACGCACGATGCCCGACCTCGTCGGCGGCGCCGGCGCGCTCCAGCCCGACCGGCTCTCCTACCCGCTCGACTACTGGAACGCGCTGGGCGCGCTGGCCGGAATCGGCATCGTTCTCTCTGGCCACCTGGCTTGCGCGTCACGAGACCACTGGGCCGGGCGCGTGGCGGGCGCGGCCGCGGTCCCGCTGCTGACGGCCACGCTCTACTACACGTTTTCGCGGGGGGCCACCTGGGCAGCGCTGGCCGGGGTGGCGGTCTACGTGGTCGCGGGACGGCCTCGCGGCCTGATACCCGGCGCGCTGGCCACGGTTCCGCCGACCGCGGTGGCTCTCATGGTGGTGAATCCCGCCGGGACCTTGACCGGACAGCCGCGGCTTGCGCCCGAGACCCTGGCCACCGGCCACCGGACGGCTCTCGCCGTGCTCGGCTGCGTGCTGGGCGCCGCGCTGATCCGGGCCGTGCTGCTGCCGGCAGACACGCGGCTCGAAGGCGTGCGCTTGGCCCCGCGGCTGGGCCGACCGGTGCTGGCGGGCGCCGCGGTGTCGGCGCTGGTCCTTGCTCTCGCCGCGTCCGCAGCGCTCCACGTGCCCGACGTCGTCGCCGAGAAGTACCGGGACTTCAGCTCGGACTCCAGCCGCGTGGGGGAGTCCGGATCCTCGCGTCTGCTGAGCGCCAGCGACAACGGGCGCCGTGAGCACTGGGAGGTGGCGCTCGACGCCTTCCGGCGCGACCGGCTTCGCGGTGGCGGAGCCGGGAGCTACCAGGTCGCGTGGATGCGCGATCGCCAGACTCCGGCCGAGGCCCGGGACGGGCACTCGCTCTACATCGAGACGCTCGGAGAGCTCGGCCTCGTCGGGCTCGCCGCTCTCGCCGCGTGCCTCCTGCTGGTGCTGGGTGGCTTCGCGCGCCGGACGCGCGGGCGGGACAGGACGCTGTTCGCGGCGCTCCTTGCGGCCGGCGTCGCATGGGCGCTCGACGCCGGGGTCGACTGGGCGTGGGAGATGCCTGCCGTCACGATCTGGCTGTTCGCCTTCGGCGGGGCGGCGCTGGCGAGGGGCCGCTCGGATCCGGCGCTCGGCCAGCCCTCACGCGAGGCCGGCCGGAAGACTCGCACGGCCCAGGTGGCGCTGCGCGTGGTCGGAGTCGCGGCATGCGTCGCGCTGGCGGTGCTGCCG
>JBOGXT010000038.1:0-1613 GCA_050694635.1 Thermoleophilaceae bacterium | reverse complement strand
CGCCGTGCGGCCCGATCGCACCTTCCTGCTGGATCTGCCGGTCGAGGTGGCGCTCGCGCGTGCCCGCGGCCGCCTGGGCGGGCGCGTGCCCGACCGGTTCGAGGCGAGCGGGCGGGAGTTCCACGAGCGCGTCCGCGACGGCTACCTTCGCCTCGCGGCAGCGGAGCCCGGGCGGTTCGTGGTGATCGTGGCCGACCGCGACGAGGCGGCGGTCGCTGCGGAGGTGCGGCGCGAGGTGGGGGCGCTGCTCCAGCCCGCCGACCGGGCGGGCGCATAATCCCGCCGGGTGAAGCTCGTCTTCGCGATCGTGCACACCGAGGATGCCGGAGCGCTCGTGGACGCGCTGACGGACAAGGAGTACCGGGTCACGCGGCTGCATTCGACGGGCGGCTTCCTCAAACAGAGCAACGCCTCGGTGGTCGTCGGCGTCGAGGAGACCGGGGTCGACGACGTCCTCGCGATCATCCGCGAGACCTGCCACGCCCGCAGCCAGTACATCAACCCGATGCCGCCGATCATGGAGCCGGGCGAGTTCTACATGCCGTACCCGGTCGAGGTGACCTTCGGCGGCGCGACCGTCTTCGTCCTCGACGTCGCCCGCTACGAGCGGCTATAGCCGAGTCAATCCGTACGGTATCCGTCCGTTTAGTGCGTATCCGTTCGGTATCTGCGGGGTAAGACCCACTTAAGTCCAGGTACCCCTCGGCCGACATACCTCCCGGAAGCCTCGCGAAGGGAGGATCTTATGCGTCGGATCATTGCTGTCCTGGCGGCCCTCGCGGCGCTCGTGCTCGGCGGGGGGGCTGGCGCGTCCGGCTTCTAGAGCTTTTTTCACCAGCCTCGAGAGGCGTTTCCTAAGCGGCCGCGAACGGAAGGAGGACCCGGTGGGGGTCCTCTTTTCGCTGTAACGGGGGACCTTTCGGCCGGAGAGCGGGGCGTATTCTGCCGCCCGTGCTCGCCCTCTTGAGGGTCCCATCGGAGATCCGCTGGCTCGTGCTTGCGGTTGTGGCCGCTGGCGTGATCCTGCTCGTCCGCGTATCTGTACCGCTCCCGGCGGCCCTCGACCTGGGACGTCTGGCCTTCTGGGCCGCAATAACGCTCGCGGCAGCGGCCTTCCCGGTGCGCCTCCCGGGCGGAGTCGTGGTCCATACGACGACGGCGCCCCTCATCGCGGCCGTCTTCGACCCTGGCCTCACGAACCCGTTCTCCGTGTGCTGGGTCGCCTTCCTCGGCACGCTCGAGCTGCGGGACATCCGCCGCGAGCTCCCCTGGTACGGCACGCTCTACAACCGCTCGGCATATACGCTCTCGGCCTACGCAGCCTGGCTTGCCGCGAGCGCCGCCGGTCCGGCGATCCGTCCCGGCGATCCACTCGGCATCATCGCCCAGTTCGCCCTGGCTGGCACCGCATTCCATGCGGTGAACCTGACGCTCGCGGTCATGGTGGCGAGCCGGCGGACGAAGACGCCGGTCGCGCGCGTATGGATGCTCAGCATCAGTAACGTCCTCACTTCGCTCATCGGTCTGGTCCCTCTGGGCTGGCTGATGGCCGAAGTCGCGAACCGGGTCGGGCTCTGGGCGGCGTTCCTTTTCATGGTCCCCCTTCACCTCGC
>JBOGXT010000037.1:0-2244 GCA_050694635.1 Thermoleophilaceae bacterium | reverse complement strand
GCACGCGCCCGTGGCGGGAAGGAGCTCCCCACCCACCAGGCGTTCTGGTTCGCCTGGAGCCAGTTCCACCCCGCGACGACCCTCTGGCGCCCGCGCGATTGACCGGCCCCGTCCACTGAGCCACAGGCCCCGCGAGACACGTGACCGGGCGCTCGCCTGGCTCCGCGAGGCCTAGCCGGGCGGTCCCTCGAAGAGCGGCGCCAGCGAGTCCAGCGTGTCGCAGTAGTCGCGCTCGACAAGCCCGGCGATCTCCGCCCCGGGCGCGTCGAGCTCCGCCTCTCACAAGCGACCCCTCGCCGTCCGGGTGGACGGACAGCGTTCCGCGCGCGCCGCTCGCCCTGGATCTCGCGAACTCGCTGGTACATATCCGGCCGCGCGTCACGCGCGATCTGCTGGCCTCCGACGAGGAGCTCGACGGGTGGCTCGCCCACGAGCGCGACCGACTGCCCAGCGTCGCGCCGGGTCCGCGCCGCCTGCCCACGTTCCGTGAGCTACGCGACGCGCTGCACGAGGCGCTGTCGGCCGTCGCCGCCGGTGAGCCACCACCGCCCGTGGCGATCAAGACGCTCAACGCCACGAGCGGCCGGTTCGAAGGACGCAGGAGTGGTGATCCACCGCCCGCGGCAACCGCGCCCGCGCCGCGCGGCACTACGCCCGTCGGCGGACGGGAGCGCTCTCAACGCCCGATCTCCGTGCGCACGTCCCACAACTCGGGGAAGAACCGCAGGTCGAGCGCGGCGCGCAGGAATTCGGTGCCCGATGAGCCGCCCGTGCCCTCCTTCCCGCCGATTATCCGCTCCACTGTCTTGAGGTGGCGGAAGCGCCATAGCTGGAAGCTCTCCTCGATGTCGACGAGCTCTTCGCACAGCTCGTACTCCTCCCAGTGCCGCTCGCGCGCTTCGTAGATCCCCTTGAACGCCTCGACGAGGCGTGGGTCGGGCTCCAGCGGTCGAGACCAGTCGCGCTCGACGCGGTCGGGCGGGATCGCGAAGCCGCGGCGAGCGAGCAGTCGTAGCGTCTGGTCATAGAGGCTGGGTGCGAGGAGCGCCTCGCGTAGGCGCTGCTGGTCCTCGGCGGCGTAGGCGAAGACCTCGAGCATCTCCGGCGACTTGTTGCCGAGCGTGAACTCGATGAGCCGGTACTGCAGCGACTGGAAGCCAGAGGCTTGCGAGAGCACGTCGCGGAAGTCGGCGTATTCGCTGGGGGTGAGCGTCTCCAACACCGCCCACTGCTCGAACAGCTGCCGCTGGATGTGCTTCACGCGGGCCAGGTCCTTGAGTGCGCTGTTCGTCCGGTCGGCAGCGAGATTGCGGCAGGCCGACGCGAGCTCGTGGATCAGCAGCCGCATCCACAGCTCGGACGTTTGGTGCTGGATGATGAAGAGCAGCTCGTCGTGGTGCCGGCTGAGCGGCTGCTGAGCGGCGAGCAACAGGTCGAGGCGCAGGTAGTCGGCGTAGGTCAGGTCCCCGCGCAGATCGCGCCGGATGCCCGACTCGAGTGGACGCTCGTCACGGCGGGTGGTCATTGGGGCGGTCCTCGTAACCAGCCTTCCCGCGTTGTCACCTTTGCACGCCAGGCCCGCTCTCCTCTGTCATCCCACATGCTCGGCGATGTAGAGGCCGGCGTAGGTGCCGAAGATCAGCGTGTCGGAGATGAAGCTGCCGGGGCGGTTCTCGTGCGGGTTGCGGTCGGTCAGCGCCCGCGACGCCTCCCGGCTGCAGCCGACCGGTGCGGCCGGTGCCCCTGGTCAAGCGACAAGGGCCGTCACGGCCAGCGCCGCCACCATGGCGGCGAAGATCAGTCTGGCGGCCCGCAGGCCGGCCAGCTCGGCCACGACGCCGACACCCACGATCGGGACCGAGATCGCCACGTAGGCGAGGCCGAAGAAGCTCGATGCGACCTCTCCCCAGCGCTCCGCCGGCGACGCCTCGTTGACGGCGGCGAGTCCGGCGCGGAAGCTCAGCCCCTGGCCGAGCCCGGCCGCCACACCGCCCGCCACGAGCAGCACAAGCGACGAGACGGCGAGCGCGACCGCGAGCAGGTCCATCCCGGCGATCAGAGCGCCACCGCGTTCAGTGCCGAGAGCGCCAGCCCCGGCAGCAGCGCTCTCCGCCGGCCGATCTGGTCCGACACGCGCCCGAAGAGCAGCAGCGCCGCGATCACCCCCGCTGCGAAGGTCGCGAAGATCACCGTGATCATCAGCTCGGAGAAGCCGCGCTCCTGCCGGTAGATGTGGTACAGCGG
>JBOGXT010000036.1:0-4556 GCA_050694635.1 Thermoleophilaceae bacterium | reverse complement strand
CGGAGAACGATGCTTCAGTGCGCAGGGGCGAGTGGGACAGGGCAGGTTCCTTGACCCCTTGGGACCTCAACGGGAGAACCGTGGGAATCGTGGGCCTCGGAGACATTGGAAGCGCCGTAGCGCAGCGCCTGGCCGGATTCGGAGTGCGCTTGCTCGTGAGCGATCCTGCGGCCACCCGGCGGGAGAACCTCGAGCTGGTGGATCTCCCAGAGCTCCTGGAGCGCGCTGACATCGTGACGCTCCATCTGCCGCTTCAAGATGCCACGCGCCACCTCATCGGCGCTCGTGAGCTCGGGCGGATGGACGGCGAGACGATTCTCGTGAACACCTCTCGGGGCGGGCTGATCGACGAGCCGGCACTGATCGACGCGCTCTCACGCAGGCGGCTGAGGGCTGCTGCGCTTGACGTCTTCGAGGACGAGCCGCCGGTGTCGGACCGGCTCCGGAGGCTCCCGAACGTCGTCCTCAGCCCTCACATCGCAGGCCTCAGCCACGCCTCGATCGCCGCGATGACGCGGCAAGCGACGAAGAGCATTCTCGATACTTTGGCGGGCCGGTTGACGCCTGCGGTTCGCAACCCCGCCGCCCTCGCGAGCGACAGCGATGGCGGCCGCGGGAGCGGTCCGTGAAGACGTACGTCGCCGGCGAGTGGGTCGACGGGAGCGGCACCACGCTGGAGGTCCGGTCGCCGTTTACCGGGCACGCGATCGACGCCGTCGGCGAGGCTTCGATGGCCGACGTTGCGTGGGCGCTCAACGCCGCCACCGAAGGCGCCCGCCAGATGGCGGCCCTCCCCGCGCACGAGCGCAGCTCCATCCTCATGCGCGCGGCCGACCTCATCGAGGCCGACGTCGACCGGCTGGCGGAGACCATCACCGCCGAGCAGGGCAAGTACACGGTGGAGGCACAAGCGGAGGCCTCGCGCATCGCCGGCATCGTGCGCCTGTGCGCCGAGGAGGCGCGGCGGCTCTACGGGGAGACGCTGCCCATGGACGCCGCGCCGGTGGGCGTCGGCCGGCTGGGCTACACGCGGCCCGAGCCGGCGGGTGTCGTGGCGGCCATCACGCCGTTCAACTATCCGGCCATCCTCGTCATCCACAAGATCGGTCCGGCGCTCGCGGCCGGCAACGCGGTCATCCTCAAGCCCGCCTCCACCACGCCGCTCACCTCGCTCTTCCTGGTCGAGCGCCTCGCGAACGCCGGGCTTCCCCCGCTCGCGCTCCAGTGCCTCATCGGCCCCGGGTCGACCATCGGGGAGGCGCTGGTGAGCGACCGGCGCGTGCGGAAGATCTCGTTCACCGGCAGCCATGACGTCGGGGAGGCCATCGCCAAGGCGGCCGGGGCCAAGCGGCTCACCTGCGAGCTCGGCTCGAACGCCGCCTTCATCGTGCTCGACGACGCTGATCTCGACCGCGTTGCCGAGGCGCTGGCCTTCGCCGGCTACACCAACTCGGGCCAGAACTGCGTCTCGGCCCAGCGGGTCGTCGTCCACGAGGCCCTCCAAGCCGAGCTCGTCGAGCGCCTGACCGACAAGGTCGATCGCTTCGTCGCGGGCGACCCCGCCGATCCGAAGACGACCCTGGCGCCGCTGATCACCGAGCCCGAGGCGGACCGGGTCGTGCGCTGGCTCGGCGAGGCTCGCGACGCGGGCGCCACCATCGTTCGCGGCGGCGACCGCGATCGCTCGCTGGTCGATCCCGCGGTCGTCGTCGAGCCGCCGGCGGACTCGCGCATGTGGCGCGACGAGCTGTTCGGGCCCGCCGTCGGGATCCGCGGCGTGTCGTCCGACGACGAGGCGCTGAATCTCGCCAACGACACCCGCTACGGCCTCGCGGCGAGCGTCTTCACCTCGAACGTCGACCGCGCGCTTCGCTTCGCCCACGGGGTGCGCGCCGGAATCGTGCACGTGAACCCGCCGCAGGGCTCCACGTGGCGCGCGGACTTCATGCCCTGGGGCGGCTTCGGCGAGTCCGGCTTCGGCAAGGAGGGCGTGAAGTACGCGGTCGATGAGATGACCGAGCGCAAGCTCGTGATCGTGCACCCAGGGGACGCGCCATGAACCTGGACCGCCGGGCAAGGGAAGCCCCCGCACGACCGCTGGTGGGCACCGTGATCTCCGCGCCGGACCCCTCGCTCGCCGAGTCGATCGCGCGCGCCTTCGACTTCGTCTGGATCGACCTCGAGCACAGCGCGCTGTCGCTGCGCGACATGCAGACCCTGGTGCTCGCCGTTCAGGGAGCGGGCTGCGCAGCCCACGTTCGCCTCCCGCGCCGCGACAGCGAGCACCTGCCCGCGGTGCTCGACGCCGGTGTCGACGGGATCGTCGCCCCGATGGTCGAGACGGCCTCTGCGGCCACCACTCTCGTTCGCCGGCTGCGCTACCCGCCCAACGGCTCGCGCGGGTTTGGTCCGCGCCGCGCCGGCGGTCACGGCAGGACGCCCGCGTTCTGGGCGACTCCCGAGTCGCGCGTGGCCTGCACAGTTCAGATCGAGAGCCCGCGCGCGGTCGACAACGTGGCGGCGATCGCCGCCGTGGACGGGGTGGATGCGCTCGTCGTCGGCACCGCCGATCTGTCGTTCGGTCTCGGCCGCCCGCAGGAGCTCGACTCTCGCCCGATGCGAGAGGCGATCGAGAAGGTGGAGGCCGCGGCGAGCGCCCACGGCGTCGCCTGCGGGTTGGCGGCGGGGGGAGACCCGAAGACGATCCGCGAAGCGATGGGCGGCCGCTCGCGGCTGGCGGTGTACTCCGTCGACGTACGCATGTACGCATCGGCGGTGGACGCCGCCGCGGCGGCCATGAGGGAGGCACTGGAGGGAGTGCAGGAAGGGGTGAGGAGCCATGTCGTCGATTGAGTCCTGGCACGTGATCCGCACGCTGCGGGCGATGGAGCTGCTGGCCGTGCGCCCGCGCTCTGCGCCGAAGCTCGCCGACGAGCTCGGGGTACACACGCGGACGGCGCGGCGCCTCTTGAAGCGGCTCGCCGATCAGGGCTACGTCGTGCGCGACGACGAGGAGAAGACGTACGCGCCCACGATGAAGATCGTGGCGCTCGCGGGTCAGGTGGTGGAGCGCGCCGAGCTGTCCCGGATCGGGTTGCCCTTCGTGAGGGAGCTGCGCGAGGAGGTGGGGGAGACCGCGCACCTCAGCGTGTCGAGCTACCTGTCCGCTCTGTGCGTCGTCCACGACCAGGGCGACCAGAACGGCACCCGCCCGCACCTGCGCGAGCTGGTGCCCGCGCACGCCACAGCGGCGGGCAAGGCGCTGATGGCGCACCGTTCGACCTGGGGCGACGCCATCCTCGCTCAGCCGCTCGAACGGCACACCGAGCGCACCCTCGTCGAGCCGGAGGAGCTGTCCAAGGACCTGCTGGCCACCCGCGAGCGCGGCTACGCGGTCGAGGATCGCGAATACCAGGACAACGTGCGAGCGGTGGCCGCGCCGGTGTTCAAGCGCACGGGTGAGGCGATCGCCGCGCTCGGGTTCTGCGCGACCGTGGAGCGGCTCCCCGCCGGCGTCGTCGAGGCGGCCGGCGAGACCGTGCGCCGCTTGGCCGGCGCGCTGTCGACCGAGCTCGGCCGCTCGGCGAAGGAGCGGGCCCGCGCCGCCGCCGCCCCCGTCGAGGGCGCCGATGCCTGAGTTCCTCAAGCGTGCCGCCGAGCCGCCCCCGGGCGCCGGCGAGGAGGTTAGGCGCACGGTCTCCGAGATGCTGATCGAGATCGAGCGGCGCGGGGAGGCCGCGCTGCGCGACTACTCGCGCCGGTTGGACGGCTGGGATCCGCCTTCCTTCGTCGTGAGCGGGGAAGAGGTGGGTGCCGCGAGCGCGGAGCTGTCGGACGAGCTGAAGGAGCACATCGCCTTCGCCCAGGCCCAGGTGCGCGGCTTCGCGGAACGCCAGCGCGAGACGCTCACGGATCTGGACGTGGAGACCCTGCCAGGGGTGCGGCTTGGCCACCGGCACGTGCCGGTCGGGGCGGTGGGCGCCTACGTCCCGGGCGGGCGCTACCCGATGCTGGCGTCGTCGTTCATGACCGTCGTGGTCCCCAAGGTCGCCGGCGTGGCGCGCGTGGTGGCGTGCGCCCCGCCGCGCGGGGAGCGCGGCATCCACCCGGCGATGCTGCACGCCATGGCGACGTCCGGCGCCGACGAGATCGTCTGCCTCGGCGGGGTGCAGGCGCTGGCGGCGATGGCATTCGGGCTGGACGAGCTCGAGCCGGTCGACATGGTCGTTGGGGCCGGGAACGCCTACGTGGCCGAGGCCAAGCGCCAGCTGTTCGGACGCGTGGGGATCGATCTGCTGGCCGGACCGACGGAGATCCTGGTGGTCGCCGACGCCACGGCCGACGCGGAGCTGGTGGCCGCCGACCTGCTCGGGCAGGCCGAGCACGGCCCCGGCTCGCCGGCCGTGCTGATCACCACGTCCCGCGAGCTCGGCGAGCGGGTGGCCGGCGAGGTCGCGCGCCTGCTGCGCGGCTGGCCGACCGCCGACGTGGCGGGGGAGGCCTGGCGCCATCTGGGCGAGATCGTGCTCGCCCGTGGGCGGGAGGAGGCGATCGAG
>JBOGXT010000035.1:0-3874 GCA_050694635.1 Thermoleophilaceae bacterium | reverse complement strand
GCGGCGCCGCGGGAGCGTCCGGCGGCGCATATGGATCGACGGGCTCCGGCTCGGGAGGAGGCGGCGCCGGCACGGGAGCGCTCACGGGCTGCGGCGTCGGATCGGCGCTGGGCGCACGAGGACGGGCGAGGGCCGGGAGCCTCTCGGCAGCGCCCAGCGAGAGATCCTCGCCGGCCGGCGCCGACAGCTCCAGCGGCACCGCGCGAGAGCCGGCCGGCTCCGAAGCGGTCGGCTCCCCACCTCCCGCCGAGGCGGCGTACGCCAGGCCCAACGCTGCCGCGAACGCGGCAACGGCCAGCCTGCAGGGGCGGAGATGCGGGCGGGTCGGGAGGGTCACGACTATGCGTCCTTGGCACAACAACGCGCGGGAGGGGGCATCCCTACCGCGCGTTCCGTCAACCGCGCAACCGTTCCCCCCGCGGGTCGAAGAGCGGCTCGTGCGCCACCTCGCCCTCCACCCAGCGCCCGAAGATCTCGACCGCCACCGCCGTACCGGGCCCGGCGTGCTCGGGCGGCAGGTAGGCGTACGCGATCGAGCGTCCCACGGTGAGCCGTAGCCGCCGCTCGTCACGCGACCCACGATCGCGCCCCCCGCCCGGACCGGCTCGTTGCCGAGCGCCACCGAACGCGGATCCTCGAGCGTCAGGCAGCAGAGCCGCTCCCGAGGGCCCCGCTCGCGCGCCTCGACCAAGGCGTCCCGCCCCACGAAGCCACCGGGCTTGTCGAGCTTCACGGCGAACCCCACACCCCCCTCGTACGGGGTCTCGTCCGGCGTGACGTCGGCGCCCCAGACGCGATAGCCCTTCTCCACACGCAGCGAGTCGATCGCCCGGTACCCGCCCGCGACGAGGCCATGAGGCCGCCCGGCCTCCCACGCGTGCGCCACAGCGACAGGCCGTACTCGGTCGGGCAGTAGAGCTCCCAGCCGAGCTCGCCGACGTAGGTCACCCGTAGGGCGCGCACGGGCACGTCGCCCACGGTGGTCTCCCGCAGCGACATGTAGCGGAAGTCGTCGTTCGCCAGCGACTGCGGCGTCAGCGGCGCCAGGACGTCCCGCGAGCGCGGGCCCCAGACTCCGAAGCAGGCCCAGGCCGAGGTCACGTCGTGCACCTGCACCGAGCCGTCGTCCGGCAGGTGGCGCCGGATCCACTCGCGGTCGTGGTCGCCGAAGGCGGTGCCCGTGACGATCGAGAACCGCTCCTCGCCGAGCCGCGCCACGGTCAGGTCGCACTCGATCCCGCCGCGCGAGTTGAGCATCTGCGTATAGGCGATGCGCCCGACCTCGCGCGCCACCCGGTTGTCGCAGAGGCGCTCGAGCAGCGCGGCGGCACCGGGCCCGGCCACCTCGAGCTTCGAGAACGAGCTCTCGTCGAACAGCGCCGCGCCCTCGCGGCACGCCAGGTGCTCGGCCCCGATCGCCGGCGACATCCGCAGCGGCCGCCCCGCCTGGCGCTCGTGGGCGGGGTAGCGGATGTCGTAGTAGGTCTCGTAGGTCTCGCGGATCCGCGCGATCGTGTACGAGGGCGAGCGGTACTGGCCGCCGAAGCGGCGCACGTCCATGTGCCAGAGGTCGAGCGACGGCTCGCCCGCGGCGATCCACACCGCCATCACCTTGCCGATCCCGCCGGCGCCGGCCAGCCGTGCGCGCAGAAGCCGGCGGCCACGAACAGGCCGCCGATCTCGGTCTCGCCGAGGCAGAACTCGTTGTCGGGCGTGAAGGCCTCGGGCCCGTTGATCATGCGCGTGACCTGCACGTCCCCCATCTGCGGCACGCGCCGGCGCGAGTTCACGACGATCTCCTCGAAGCGGTCCCAATCGTCCTCGAGCAGGCGGCCGTTGAAGTCGGCGGGTATCTCGTCGAAGTGAGCCGAGCCACCGGGCAGGAAGGCGGGCGCCGACTGGCGCTCGTAGCCCCCCATCACCAGCCCGCCGCCGTCCTCGCGGAAGTAGATCAGCCGGTCCGGGTCCCGCAGCGTCGGGACCGGGTGCTCCGGGTCGCGCTCCCGGAAGGGCTGGGTCACGAGGTACTGGTGGAACATCGGCTGGACCGGGATGCGCACCCCCGCCAGCCGCCCGACCTCGGCCGAGAACATGCCGGCGGCGATCACGACCACCTCGCAGTCGACGTCGCCGCGCTCGGTGCGCACGCGCCGAACGCGCCCGCGCTCGCAGTCGATCCCGGTCACGCGCGTGGAGGTGAAGATGCGCGCGCCGCCCTCGCGCGCCCGCTCGGCGAGCTCGAAGGTGAGCTGGGAGGGGTCGAGATAGCCGTCGGTGGGCAGGAGCGCGGCGCCGAGCACGCCCTCGGTCGACATCAGCGGAAACAGGTCCCGAGCCTCGCCGGCCGAGATCAGCTCGAGCGGCAGCCCGAACGTCTTCGCCCAGCCCACCTGGCGCCGGAGCTCCTCCATCCGCTCTCGCTCGACGCCAGCCGGATCCCGCCGCACTCGACCCAGCCCGGGATCGTCCGGTAGAGCTCGACCGAGGACATCATCATCTTGGTCAGCGAGACCGAGCCACGCAGCTGGCCCACGAGCCCGGCGGAGTGGAAGGTCGAGCCCGAGGTGAGCTGGTTGCGCTCGACCAGCACCACGTCGTCCATGCCGAGCCCCGCGAGGTGGTAGGCGATGGACGTCCCCCCGACGCCGCCACCCACGATCACGCAGCGGGCGGCGGCGGGGGCTCACGGAGAGCGGCCACCGGCCTCCTTGACCCAGCCGCGGAAGCGCTCGTCGCCGCTCGCCTCCGCCAGGCGCCTGAAGTGCTTGTCCGCGTAGGCGCCGAAGTCGAAGTCGAGCTCGGACACGGTGGTCTGGACGACGCCCCACATCGCCTCGCGGAAGTCCGACATGAAGCGGAACAGCTTGAGCGCCGCGCTGCGCCGCGGCGTGGCCGGCTCGCCGAAGTAGGCCTCGAGGAGGCGCCCCTCGTCGGCGTCGCCGAGCTCGTTGTTGACCGCGAAGTTGCCGAGATCGAAGAAGGGGTCACCCATCCCGGCGTACTCCCAGTCGACGATCACCAGCCGCTCGCCGTTGTGCAGGAAGTTGGCGGTGAGCAGGTCGTTGTGGCACGGAAGCGGCTGGTGGTCGGGATGCCGGCGGACCGCCTTCACCACCTTGCGGGCCCAGTCGCGCGCGTCGCGGAAGCCGTCCGGCAGCGTGCCGCCCCGGCTACGCGTGACCTCCTCGTAATCGCTCACGATCTCGGAGGCGTAGAAGTCGGTCGGCAGCTCGAGGCCCGACCGGTGAAAGGAGCGCAGGCCGCGGCCGATCTCGTCCAGGCAGTCCGGCTCGCGCAGCTCGGCGGCCGTCACGTCGCGGCTCTCGACGAAGCAGGTCACGAGGCAGGGCGGCTGGTCGAGCATCGTTGCCACCTTTGGGCCGAGCTTCAGCTCGGCCGCTTGGCGGGTGGCGAGGCGCTCGGCCTCCCGGCTGATGCCGAGCAGCTCGGTGTCCTTGCCCGGCAGCCGCACGACGTAGTCCGTTCCGCCGAAGTTGACGCGGAAGTTGCGGTTGGTGATCCCGCCCTCGAGTGTGAGCACCCCGCCCTGCCTCGGGCCGAGCAGCGCCGACAGTCGCGCGACGGCCTCGGTCAGCTCGGGCATCGAGACCTCCTCGTGCATGGGCGCACACTACGCCCCGATCGGAAGGCGCGCGGGCGTCAACCCTGGCAGTCTCGTGGGGGTGACCGACGGCGAGCTGATCCTCGTCGCGGGGGCGCTCCTCGCTGCCGGCATCGCGGCCTCCCTACTCGCCGCACGCGTCCGCCTGCCCGGTCTGCTGCTGTTCCTCGGCCTCGGGATGCTCCTGGGCTCGGACGGGACCGGCTGGATCGACTTCGGCCGCAGCGCCGAGGACTACGAGCTCGCCCGCAC
>JBOGXT010000034.1:0-6022 GCA_050694635.1 Thermoleophilaceae bacterium | reverse complement strand
GCTCGCCACCGGTTGCCGCGAGCGGCCGCGCTCGGCGCGGCTGGTGCCGGGCAGCCGGCCCGCCGGCGTGATGACGACGGGGATGCTCCAGCAGCTCGTCTACCTGCGCGGGCTCCCCGCCGGGCGGCGGGCGCTCGTGGTGGGGGCCGAGCACGTGAGCTTCTCGGCGATCCTGACCCTGGCCCACGGCGGCGCGCGCACGATCGCGCTCACGACGGAGTCGCCGCGGCACACGTCGGTCGCGGCGTTTCGGCTCGGCGCGCGGTTGCGGTACGGGGTGCCTGTATGGACGCGCACGCGGGTGACCGGGATCCGCGGGCGCGAGCGGGTGGAGGAGGTCGAGCTGACGGACCTCTACAGCGGTGGGGTGCGCGAGGTCGCCTGCGACACCGTGGTGTTCAGCGCCGACTGGATCCCCGACCACGAGCTGGCCGTGATGGCCGGCGTGGAGCTCGATGCCACGACCCGCGGCCCGGCGGTGGACCAGGCGCTGCGCAGCTCGCGCCCCGGAGTGTTCGCCGCCGGCAACCTGCTGCACGGCGCCGAGCAGGCGGACGTGGCGGCGCTGAGCGGCCGGCACGCGGCGGCCGGGGTGGCGCGGTATATGGAGGACGGCGAGTGGCCCGCCCGGCGGGTGCCGATCGTGTGCGAGGAGCCGCTGGGGTGGATCGCGCCGAATGTGGTGGCGGCCGGGACGCCTGAGGCTGTGCCGGCCGACCCGCCCCCGCGCGGCCGCTTCGCTCTCCGCGCGCACGACCCCATGCGTACCCCGGGTGTCGAGATCGTTCAGGACCGACGGGTGCTTTGGAGCGGTCGCCTCGCCCGGCTCATGCCCGGGCGCTCGACCCGGGTCCCGCACGGGTGGACCGCGCGGGTCGACCCGGCCGGCGGCGAGATCCGAGTGCGGCTCCGGTAACGACCCGTTTGCGGCCCGCCGCGCGGCGGGTACACGGCCACCGTGGAGCACGAGGAGCAGGCAGAGCAAATGGAGCGCGACGCCGAGCGCATGGAGCACGACTCCGATCGGGTCGAGGAACACATCGACGAGGCGCGGGACGACTGGGAGGCCAAGGAGCACGACCCGAGCGTCCCGGGGGCCCAGCCCGACCCGGACGAGGAGGAAGAGGCCGAGGCCGACGAGGAGACCCCGAGCGAGGAGGGGGGCCCGTGACAGAGACGCCACGCGAGGAGTCCGACCAGCTGCCCGAGGAGGGCCCGGCCGGCCAGGTGCCGGACGACAAGCCCGGCGCCGCCCGCGACGAGGCCCACGACTCCCCCGGCGTGCCGGGCGAGGAGGGGACCGCCACCGGCAACCCCGACGCCGCCGGCGCCGAGGAGCCGGACTCCCAAGACCAATAGTTCTACCCGAGCACGCGTAATCTCAGAGGCGTGCTCGACACCCTCCGCGGACCGATCAAGGCGGGCTTCGCCGCGCTCTTCGCGGTCGGCCTTCTCCTGCTCCTCCTCAACCCGCCCTCGCTGTCGGGCGCCGAGGGGCTCGTGCTGTTCGCGGGCGGCGGCCTCGCGCTCGCTCTTTTCACCGCATGGGCATTCGTTGCCCTGAGCGGCAGCGACTCGATGCCCGAGCACGAGTTCGAGCGCCTCGTGCGGCGCAGCGAGGAGCTCGCGCGCGAGCCCGGTCTCAGGGCGGGCATCACCGAGTTCGACCTCCTCGTGACCGACGCCATCGACAGCCTGCCGCCGGAGTTCCAGGCCCTGCTCGACCGCACGCCCGTGGTCGTCTCGCAGCTGGGAGCCGAGAGCCGGGCCTACGGGCACTACTTCGGCGACACCGTCGCCCGCGACGACTATCCGGACCGCATCGTCCTCTACCAGGACACCCTCGAGCGCGACTTCGGCCACGACCCGGCCCTCCTGCGCGCCCAGGTCGAGCGCACGCTCCGCCACGAGCTGGCCCACCACCTCGGCTGGCACGAGCGCGGCGTGAGCGAGCTCGGTCTCTAGCCGAGCGCGGGCTCCGGCTCGCGCGCCGGCGCGGACGGCCTGAGGCAGTACTCGCCGGGCTCGAACCGACGCGTCCGGCGCCGGAACTCGAACGTGAATCCCGGCCACTGGATCGAGTTGCGCCCGTTGCTGTCGAGGTACCAGCTGCGGCAGCCGCTGTTCCAGACCGAGCCCTGCAGGCGCTTCTGCAGCTCCGCGTTGAACGCGTCCTGAACCTCGGAGCGCACCTCGGCGGTCGCGGCGCCCCGCTCGTCCATGGCGTCGAGCGCGCTCATCACGTACGCCATCTGCGACTCCAGCATGTACACGATCGAGCTGTGCCCGAGGTTGGTGTTCGGCCCGTAGAAGAGGAACAGGTTGGGAAAGCCCCCGACCGTCGTGCCGAGGTAGGCCCGGGGGCTGCCGCGCCAGGTCTCCGACAGCGTGAGGCCCTCGCGCCCCTTCAGCCGCCGCGCGATCGGCGGGTCGTTCGGCGCGAAGCCGGTGGCGAACACGATCGTGTCGAGCTCGTGCTCCACGCCGTCGCCGTCGACCACCGAGCCCTCGCGCACCTCGCGGATCCCCGTGGTGACGAGCTCGACGTTCGGCGACGTGAGCGTCGGATACCAGTCGCTCGACAACAGGATGCGCTTGCAGCCGATCGCGAAGTCGGGCGTCAGTCGGCGCCGCAGCTCCGGGTCGCTGACGCCGCGGCGCATGTTCGATCTGGCGAGCAGCTCGTGCCCCTTGAGCAGACGTGCGTCGTGCGCCATGCCCAGCACGACCAGCTCGTGCAGGCTCCAGATGCCCGCCCGCACCAGGCGCTGCAGCGCGGGCGCCCGTCGGTAGAGCGCCTGAAGCCGCGGGCCGACCGGGTGATCGAGGTGCGGGATGACCCACGGCGGCGTGCGCTGGAACACGAACAGCCGGTCCACCTGCTCGCGGATGCTCGGCACGACCTGGACCGCGGTTGCGCCCGTGCCGAGCACCGCCACGCGCCTGCCGGTCAGGTCGTGGTCGTGGTCCCAGTTCGCCGTGTGGAACATGGTGCCCGCGAAACGCTCGAGGCCGGGGAGCTCCGGCACCCACGGCTCGCTCAGCAGGCCGGGCGCCGCCACGAGCACGCGGCCCGAGAGGCGGCCGGTCGAGGTCTCGATCTCCCAACGGCTGCGCTCGGGGTCCCAAGTCGCGTCGAGCAGCTCGCATCCGAGCCGGGTGTGGGACAGGACGCCATACCGCCGGGCACAGTCGCGCAGGTAGTCGAGGATCTGCTCGCGCATCGGGTAGGCGGTCGTCCAGTCCGACTTGCGCGCGAACGAGAACGAATAGAGGTTGGACGGGATGTCGCACTGGCAGCCGGGGTAGGCGTTTGCCCACCACGTGCCGCCGACGTCGGCCGCCCGCTCGAGGACCACGAAATCGTCGCGCCGGGCGCGCTTCAGCTGGATCGCCATGCCGAGGCCGCCGAAGCCCGCGCCGACGATTGCGACATCGGTCTCGGCGGGGAGCGGCACGGGCGGCACGCTAGCCGCCGCGCCCGTGCTCGGCAAGGCGAAGCTAGGCTTGTGGGCCGCTCTGGAGAGGTGACCGAGCGGCTTAAGGTGCACGACTGGAAATCGTGTGGGCGGGTCAACTGCCTCGTGGGTTCGAATCCCACCCTCTCCGTTAGCCGCCCAGCAGCGCCTGCAGCGTGGCGGCCACCAACGGGTCAGCGCGCGTGTGTTACGAACGCCGCAAGCGCGTGAAGTGCCAGAGCGCCCCGCCGAGCTTGCGGTCGACGCTCAGGCCCGCCGCCGCCGCCCGGTCGCGCAGGGCTCCGTGCGTGACCATGTGCGGGTCGCCGAGCAGCTCGCCCACCACGATCCGGCCGCCCGGCCTCACCACCCGCCGCAGCTCTCGCAGCGCGGCATCCTGGTCCGGGACCTCTCCGAGCACGGTGACCAGGTAGGCGGCGTCGAAGCTGTCGTCCGGGTATGGCATCCCGCGGGCGTCGGCCAGCACCGGCGTGATGTTCGCGATCCCCTCATCGGCGGCGCGGCGGAGCGTGTGGTCGAGCATTTCCTGCTGGACGTCGAGCACGTCGAGGCGCCCGTCGGGGGCGAGCCACCGAGCCACCGGAAGCGCGTAGTAGCCGGTTCCCGGCCCCACCTCCAGCACGCGCTCCCCGGCAGCAGGCTCGAGGATCTCCCGCAGGCGCGCGCGGGTGATGAACGGATGCGGCGCCTCGACCCAGAAGCGCTGCGAGTAGGGGCAGGCCGAGGGGTTCTTTCGCCACCAGAGCGCAGCGCCCAAAAGGGCGGCGCCGGCGGCCGGCAGGAGCTTTCGCATCACGGCCCTTCGGGCGCCGGCACGATCAGGCGGATGTGGCGCCGGGCGAGCATCAGGACGGGCGCCTTCCAGGCGCCTCCGGAGCCGTCGAGGGCGGACAGCTCGCAGTCGAGCAGCGTGAAGAACTCCTGGTCGCGCCGGTTGACGTGATCCGAGACGCGCGAGCGGTACCCCTCCTTCGGGAGGGTCAGCATGCCCTCCACGCGATACCGATCGGTTTCCACCACCACCCGTTCCTGCCGAACGTCCACGGACGGGCAATCTAGCGTCCAGCGGCGCGGCCGGCGGGACGCCAGGTGTACCGTTGCTGGGGTGGAACCAGCGGCGACCGTGGAGAAGACCCCTGCCCTCGAGGCGGTCTTCAAGCCGGTCGACCCGCCCACCACGTTCGAGGAGACCGTCGAGCGGCTCGGCACCGCGATCCGGCTGGGCCTCCTCGCGCCGGGCAGCCGCCTACCCCCGGAGCGCGACCTCGCCGACCAGCTGCGCATCTCCCGCTCCACCCTGCGCCAGGCGCTGACCACGCTCGTCCAGAGCGGCTGCCTCGTCTCGCTGCGCGGCCGCGCCGGCGGCACGTTCGTCTCCAAGGAGCCGCCGCTCGGCCAGGACGTGGGGGCCGAGGTGCTGGGCGAGGAGGCCCGCGCGGTGCTGGACTACCGGGTGGCGGTCGAGACCGGCGCCACCGTGCTCGCCGCCGAGCGCGCGAAGGAGGACGACCTCGAGCGCCTGCTCGAGTTCACCCGGCGCATGGACGGCGCCCAGCGCTTCGACGACTACCGCCGCGCCGACGTCCGCTTCCACATCGGTGTGGCCGAGGCCTCCTACTCACCCCGGCTCGTGACCGCCATGACCGAGGTCCAGGGTCAGATGAGCGATCTCATCGCGCGGATCGCCCATCCCGAGGAGGTGCTGACCCGCTCGAACGAGCAGCATCGCCGCCTCGTCGCGCTGCTGCGCCGCCGCGACCTGGGCCGCGCCGTGCGGCTCATGCGCGAGCACATGGACGGCACCGAGCACATCCTCGCCGGCCTATTGCCCGAGCGACCCGGATAACCGAGGTGCTGTTCGGGTATGCATCCCGCATGACTCGGCTCGCATCGATCCTCGTTGGGCTGCTCGCATTCGGCATCGCGGCCTGCGGCGGCGACGACGCCCCCTCGCAGGAGGACTTCGCCGAGCGCGCCAACGAGATCTGTCGGAAGGCCGAGGAATCGCTCCAGAACGTGGGCCAGAACGCCGAGAGCCCGCAGGACATCGCGGACGCGGTCGACCGGGTGATCGACGAGTCGCGCAACGCGGTCGAGGACCTCGCCGACCTCGAGCGCCCGGATGGCGACGCCGGCGACACGGCCGAGGAGTTCGTGAACGCCACCCGCAGGGAGATCCAGGACGAGGGCATTCCCGCGCTCGAGGACCTGCGCGATGCGCTCCGGAGCGGTGACCAGGAGGCGGCGCAGCAGGCCGCCCAGCGCCTGCAGGGGATCGACACGGGCGACTCCAACCGCGCCGCCCGCGAGCTCGGCGCGAACGCTTGCGCGGAGGATTAGGCGACCGACCGGGGCGGGGGTCGGCGGACCTCAGTCCCGAGCGGACAGCACTTCGGCCAGGTAGGTGTCCCGGCGGCGCACCCGCTTGACCGCGCTGTCCCAGCGTCCGGGCGAGCCACTGCCGGCGGACGCCGCGAGACTCGAGTAGGCCGCCGCGACCTCACGGACCGCGGCCTCGACGGGCTCGGCTGCGGACAGCCCGC
>JBOGXT010000033.1:0-4727 GCA_050694635.1 Thermoleophilaceae bacterium | reverse complement strand
TCGTCGACAACATCACGCTGTACTGGCTGACGGGCACCGGCGCCTCGGCCGCCCGGTGGTACTGGGAATTTGGACGGTTCCTGGCCGCAGCCGGTGCGGCCGGCCAGGCTCCTCCGGCGGTCTCGGTTCCCGTCGCCTTCACGACGTTCCCCGGCGAGATCTGGGCTGCCCCGCGCAGCTGGGTCGAGACGGCCTACCCCGGCCTCGCCTACTTCAACGAGGTCGACAGGGGCGGCCACTTCGCCGCCTGGGAGGAGCCGGAGCTGTTCTCGGAGGAAGTCCGAGCCGCGGTCAGGTCCTTGCGTTAGCTCGGTCGAAAGTCGGAGACTGGGGCGGGGGCGGCCAGTGCCCGCCCCGGTCCCCACGCGCGATGAAGGAGACGAATCTCTTGACCTTGCTCGACAGGCTCCACCTTTCGTACACGGGCAACATTCCGTCGCTCTCCGGGGCAACCGAGTGGCTGAACTCCGAGCCGCTGACGGCTGCCGACCTCGAGGGACGCGTCGTCCTCTTCGACTTCTGGACGCTCACCTGCATCAACTGGATCCGCACCGCTCCCTACCGCCGCGCGTGGTACGAGCGCTACCGGGAGCACGGCCTGACGATCGTCGGCGTCCACACGCCCGAGTTCCCGTTCGAGAGAGACGTCGACAGTATCCGCACCGCGATCGAGGAGAGGCAGATCGCATATCCCGTCGCCGTCGACAGCCACTACGGGGTCTGGGACGCATTCGCGAACAGGTACTGGCCGGCTCTCCACTTCGTCGACAGGGCAGGCACGATCCGCTTCCAGCACTTCGGCGAAGGGCGCTACGAGGATTCGGAGCGGATGATCCAGGAGCTGCTCGACCTGCCCGCCGACGACGTCGTCGTCCTCGAGACGCAGGGGATCGAAGCGCAGGCCGACTGGGACTCGCTGGCGTCCCCCGAGACGTACCTCGGCGCCGAACGGGGCGAGCGGTTCGCCTCGCCGGACGGCGGCGCGTGGGACGAGCGGCGGAGCTACACGACGCCGTCCTCGCTCGAGCTCAACCTCTGGGCGCTCGCGGGCGAGTGGACGATCGGGTCGAAGGCGACCACGCTGCACGAGGCCGACGGCCGGGTCGCCTACCGCTTTCGCGCGCGCGACGTCAACCTCGTCATGGGTCCGGCCGAGGGCGCCCCGCCGGTTCGGTTCCGCGTCAGCATCGATGGAGGCCCGCCCGGTGCCGCGCGCGGGGTCGACGTGGACGGGGGCGGCGAGGGGGTCGCTGCCGATCGGCGCCTCTTCCAGCTCGTCCGGCAGCCCGAGCGCGTCGACGAGCACACGTTCGAGATCACGTTCCTCGAGCCCGGAGTCGAGGTGTATGCGTTCACCTTCGGCTAGAGCTGTAGTCATGGCGCTGCCGTGCCGGTACCGAGGACACGAGACAGGAGGTAGAGATGAGCTTCGTCTCTCGCGGCTTCCGCGGCCGCCGGAGGGAGTCTGACGCCCATTCCGTGCGAACCCCTCCGGGCCAGTACCTCACCGACGACTACCCCGTGCTCTCCGCAGGACCGACGCCGCACACACCGCTCGACCGCTGGGACTTCTCGATCGTCGGCGAGGTCGACGAGCCGCGTCGCTGGACCTGGGACGAGTTCCGTGCGCTGCCGAACCAAGAGGTCACGGTCGACATCCACTGCGTAACCAAGTGGTCGAAGCTGGACACCGTCTGGGAGGGCGTCTCGGTGGACACGCTGCTCGACGGGCTCGACACCACGGCCGAGTACGTCGTCCAGTTCTCCGACGGCGGCTATACGACGAATCTGCCGCTCGAGGACGTGACGAACGGGAAAGCCTGGGTGGCGTTCGGCTACGACGGCGAGCCGCTGGAGCCGGAGCACGGCGGTCCGGCGCGCATGCTCGTGCCGCACCTCTACTTCTGGAAGAGCGCGAAGTGGGTCCGCGGGCTGCGCCTCCTGGCGACCGACGAGCCCGGCTTCTGGGAGGTCAACGGCTACCACAACTACGGCGATCCGTGGCAGGAGCAGCGGTACTGGGGCGACTGACCTGGCGGGTCGCGGAGGTCGTCGACGTTCTCACCGAGACGCCTCGCGTCAAGACGATCGCCTTCAACGTGCCCGGGTGGCCCGGGCACCGCGCAGGGCAGCACGCCGACGTGCGCCTCACCGCCGAGGACGGCTACCAGGCGCAGCGCAGCTACTCCATCGGTTCGGCCCCCAACGGCGGCCGCATCGAGCTCACGGTGGAGCGCCTCGACGACGGCGAGGTCTCCCCTTACCTGACCGACGAGCTCCGGCCCGGCGACCGGATCGAGCTCCGTGGCCCCGTCGGCGGCTACTTCGTCTGGGAGCCGTCGCAGGGCGGGCCGCTGCTACTCGTCGCCGGCGGCTCAGGCGTCGTGCCGCTGATGGCGATGATCCGCGTGCGCGCCGGGGCCGGCAGCGACGCCGAGACGCGGCTGCTCTTCTCCTCGCGGGGCTGGGACGACGTCATTTACCGCGACGAGCTCGAGCGGCTCGGCGGCGGCGGGCTCACGGTGATCCACACGCTGACGCGGTCGCAGCCGCCGGGCTGGAAGGGCTACGCGCGCCGCCTGGACGTCGAGATGCTCGCGGAGGTCGGCCCGGGCCTACACGAGCAGCCGCACGTCTACGTCTGCGGCCCGACGCCGTTCGTCGAGGCCGCCGCCCAGGCACTCGTTCAGCTCGGGCACGAGCCGCACCAGGTCAAGACCGAGCGCTTCGGACCCACGGGAGGCTGAGATGGATGCACTGATGCTGGACGGCAACGCGGTCGCGGGCCTTCTTCGAGAGGTGTTCGCGGTCGAGATGACGACCGCCATGGGCACGTGCGACACGTGCGGCGCGACCGGGGCGGTCGGGGCGCTCCACGTCTTTCGAGGCGCCGGGGTCGTCATGCGCTGCCCGCACTGCGACAGCGTCCTCGTGACGATCGTCAAGGACGACACGCGCGTGTGGATCGGCTCCTCCGGAATGCGGACGCTGCAGGTCATGGTCTAGTCGTGGGGCGGTGTGCGCCCTTCCGCGTCGCTCAACGGTGTGACTGAGCGCGACGCGACTTCGCACGGCGTCGTCGTCATCGGCGGAGGCTTCGGCGGCCTGCAGGCGGTCTCGAAGCTGCGGCGCGCGCCGGTCGCGATCACGCTTGTCGACCGCCGCAACTTCCATCTCTTTCAGCCGCTCACCTACCAGGTGGCGACCGGAGCGCTCTCGGCCGGCGAGATCTCATATCCGCTTCGTGCGATCTTCAAGCGCAATCGCAACGTCTGCGTCCTGCTGGCCGAAGTCGCCGACTTCGACCTCGACGCGCGTGAGGTGCACCTACGCTCTGTCGCGGCGGTGCCGGCGCCAAAACGGCTCGGCTACGACACGTTGATCGTCGCCGGCGGCTCGTACTACTCGTACTTCGGCCACGAGGAATGGCGGCTGCACGCCGCCGAGGTGAAGTCGCTCGAGAGTGCACTCGCGGTTCGCAGCCGGCTCCTCGCCGCCTTCGAGGCCGCCGAGGGCGAGCCGAACGCAGAGGCACGCGATGCGTGGCTCACGTTCGTCGTCGTCGGCGCCGGCCCCACCGGCGTCGAGATGGCCGGGCAGATCGCCGAACTGGCGCGCGACACGCTGCGGCGCGACTTCCGCACCATCGATCCCCGCCACGCCCGCATTCTCCTCGTCGAGGCTGCCGATCGGGTGCTGACGAGCTTCCCGCCCTCGCTGTCGGCGAAGGCCGAGCGGTCGCTGCAGCGCCTCGGAGTAACCGTCCTCACAGGCCGCACCGTGGTCAGAATCGACGCGGCCGGCGTGATGCTCGAGGGCGGCGACGGTGGCGCGGAGCGCATCTCCAGCCGCGCGGTTGTCTGGGCCGCCGGCGTCATGGCGTCGGGCCTCGCCGGCAGGCTCGCCGAGCTGACCGGAGCCGAGCTCGACAGCGCCGGCCGCGTCACCGTCGAACCCGATTTGATTCTTCCCGGACACCCGGAGGTGTTCGCGATCGGCGACATGGTCCGCGTCCGTCATCCGAGCGGCGAGCCTGTGGTGCTGCCGGGTGTCGCACCCGTCGCGATGCAGCAAGGGCGGTACGCGGCCCGCGTCGTCCGCGCGCGGCTGCGAGGGCGCGACCACGGCGCCTTCGGCTACCGCGACAAGGGGAACTTGGCCACGATCGGCCGAGCAGCAGCAGTCGCCGACATCAAAGGCGTCCGGCTCAGCGGCTTTCCCGCCTGGGCGACCTGGCTGGTCGTCCACCTCTGGTACCTGATCGGCTTCCAGAATCGGCTGCTCGTCCTCATCCGCTGGTCGTTCAGCTTCGCGACCCACGGTCGCGGCGCCCGACTCATCTCGGGCGGTTCGACAAACAGCGAGCAGCGCTGATGTGGCGCTGATCGGCTGGGCCATACTCGTCGGCGCGAGCCTCGTCGCAGGAGCCCTCGTCGCGGTGGTCCTGCGGTTACCTGAGCGCATCGCCGCCGTCGTGACCTCGTTCGGCGGCGGCCTCCTCGTCGCTGCGATCGCCATCGAGCTCGTCCCCGAGGCGGACGAGCGCGCGGGCGCGGCGGCTACCGCGCTTGGGCTTCTGACAGGGACGCTGCTCTATGTTGGCGCCGATGCGTGGCTCACCCGCGACGAGACGATGGCGGAGATGCGCCGCTCGGGCCAGGCGGCCGCGGCTGGCCAGCCGATGACGATGTCCGTCGACCACGCCGAGGCCGCCCGTGGCGAGTCGA
>JBOGXT010000032.1:0-4360 GCA_050694635.1 Thermoleophilaceae bacterium | reverse complement strand
GTACTTCTTCGAGGCGCTCAAGGCCGGCGCTTCCGGCTACGTGCTCAAGAGCGTCGCGAACCGCGATCTGATCGAGGCCTGTCGGGCGACAATGCGCGGCGAGCCGTTCCTCTACCCCGCCGCGGTCCGGGCGCTGGTGAGGGACTTTCTCGACCGTGCCAGCCGAGGGGAGGCGACGCCTGAGGATCCGCTCAGCCCGCGCGAGCTCGAGGTGGTGAAGCTGATCGCCGAGGGGCTGACCAGCGAGGAGATCGCCGAGCAGCTCTTCATCAGCAAGAAGACCGTCGATCGCCACCGGGCCAACGTGCTGGAGAAGCTCGGCATGCGCAACCGCGTCGAGCTCACCCGCTACGCCATCCGCCGCGGCCTAGTCGTGCCGTGAAACCCGACTCACTCCTCCGCGCCGCGCGGAACTACCACCAGCGGCGACTGGGCCGAACGGACCAGCGCGCTCGAAACGCTGCCCAACAGGACTGAGCGCAGCGGCCCGTATCCCCGGGAACCCACCGCCAACAGGTCGAGCTCGGCTGATTCGCCGGCCAGGAGCTCTTGCGGGTCGCCATCCAGCAGCGTCTCACTGGCGTCGATGTCCGCGTCGAGCGCCGACACAGCCCGGGCAAGCTCCTCTTCATGCTGACGGCGCAAGACTTCGTTGATGGACGCGGTCGGCAGCCCGCCGCCGAACGCGACGGATGCCGCCAGGGTGGGCTCGTAGACGCTGAGCACGCGTAGCCGCGCCGAGGTCGTCCGCGCGAGCTCGGCCGCCCACGCGAGCGCCCGATGCGACTCAGGCGAGCCATCGAACCCGCACCCCACTACGTGGAGTCCGCGGCCGGCGGCCGCGTAGCCGGCGGGAGCGACTGCGACAGGCGCAGAGGCCCCAGAGAGTAAACGCTCGCCGGTGCCGCCGACGACGATACGTCCGATCCTCGACCGGTGCGACGAGCCGACCACGATCAGCGCCGCCCGCTCCCGCTCCGCGAATGCATGCAGACCCGCCGCGGGTGAGCTATCGGGGAAGAGCTGCATGCGTCGCTCCGGCCCCGACGGCAGATGCTCGCGGATCTGCTCGAAGGTCGACTCGGCCACCTCACGCAGGAGCCGCTCGTACTCCCCCTCCGCGAACACGCTCGACAGCTGCCGAAATGGGTGCACGTGGACGATGACAACCGGGCGTCCGAGCGCAGGCCCGAGTAGATCCGCGAGGGCCAGGGCCTCGATCGAGCGCTCCGAGCCGTCGACGCCGACGATGACCGGCCCGCTGTCGGATCGGTTCTCGATCATGGCTAGGCCGCCCTTCGATCCTCGCCGGCGTGTCGAGTTGCCTGGTGGCGTCGCGGCAAAGGCACGATCGGGTCGCGCTCGTCGGATGCGGCGACGCCGCGACTCGCTGGTCCGGCGGCGCGCTCGTCGACATCGGACAACGCTGCGAGCACCGCGCCGGCCAGGACGCCGATCGCGACGATCAGGTTCAGCAGCGCCAGCGCCAGCACCCAGCCCGCGTCCGTCAGGCCAAGCAGCAGGACCGGCGTGACCACCAGCGCGAGGCAGACCACGCTGACGATCAGCAGGGCCGGGTAGCCGGCGGCCTCCGCCGTTCGGTGGAAGTTGAGGAAGGGATTGCCTCGCATGATGGGTCTCCCTGAGTCGGGAACTCTTCGCCTCCCATGCTCGTCGGCCGAGGCGCTCTCGCCCATGCGGACAAACGACCATTCCTGGTCGAGCTGTCCCATCTGAACCCGGCGGGATGCACGCTGACACCCATTGCCGCGGGCGCTGTCGGTCTCGACGATTGGTGCATGGTTCAACTCGCGATCCGCTGCCACCCTCGTGTGCCGGTCCCCGCCGACGAACTCGAGCACTGGCTCGCGCAGCAGGTGGACGACCTGCGTGCCGAGGCTCCGCAGGCCACCGTGCGGCTGTCGCGCCTGACACAGGGAGCGCCGGGCGCCGACCTCGAGATCGGCTGGCTGGTCGAGCTGGAGCTGGCCGAGGACGAGCCGCTGCTCGCCGGGCATCGCCTCGCCGACGCGCTGAGAGACATGCGGCTGCTCGGCCTCCAGCCGACGCTGCTGGCCCCCCGCGACGCTTGGACGAACGGAAGCGCGGCGTGACCGCCCCGGCAGCCGCCATCCAAGACCCCCGTTCCTCTGCACACGGCCATGCCCCGGACGTCGAGTCACTCGGCTGGCTGCAGGCCCTTTCAGGTACTGGACGCGAGCGCGACGACGCCGTCGAGCGCCTGCATGCGCTGCTGCTGGGCGCCGCCCGGGTCGAGGTGGCTCGGCGGCGCGCGGTCACACACGTCGGCTCGGGCGACCTCGACGATCTCGCGCAGCAGGCGGCAGACGACGCGCTCGTCGCCGTCCTGCGCAAGCTGCACACCTACCGCGGCGACAGCCGCTTCACGACCTGGGCCTACAAGTTCGCCCTGCTCGAAGCCGCAGTGAGGCTGCGCAGACGCCCATGGATCGGGCGCGAGCTCCCACTGGAGCCCGACGGATGGGCACAGCTGCCCGACAACCGGCGACCGTCCCCCGCCGGCCAGGCCGAGGCCTCCGAGCTCATCCACGCCGTGCGCGACGCGATCGCCGAGGTCCTGACCCCACACCAACGCGCCGTACTCGTCGCGCTCACGCTCAACGACGTCCCGATCGACGTACTCGCGGAGCGGCGAGGCACGACCCGCGGCGCCCTCTACAAGACCCTGCACGACGGCCGGCGCAAGCTACGCGCACGGCTGGCGAAGGAAGGGCTCGCACTCGAGCCATCGCCCGAGGGCCAGCGGGCACGTAAGGCCGGCGATGGTTTGTGACGCATACCGACCATGGAACGCGACAAGCAGACGACGGTGGCCTTCGTGCTATCCGGCGGGGCCAGCCTGGGCGCCATCCAGGTCGGCATGTTGCGCGCCCTCTACCAGCGTGAGATCACGCCGGATGTGATCGTCGGGACGTCCGCCGGCGCACTCAACGGCGCCTTCATCGCTTCCCGCCCCCAGACCACCGCGACCGCGGACGCCCTCGCGGAGGTCTGGCGCGGCCTGCGTCGCGGGCAGGTGTTCCCGCTCAACCCGCTCACCGGGCTGCTCGGCTTCCTCGGCTCCCGAGACCACCTCGTTCCCGACTCCGGCTTGCGGCGGCTGATCTCCCAGCACGTCGAACGCCAGGAGCTCGAGGAGATGCCGATCCCGCTGCACGTGGTCGCCGTGGACGTGATCAGCGGCGAAGAGCTGCGCCTCTCACGCGGCCCCGTGCTCGATGCTGTGCTGGCCAGCGCCGCGATCCCCGCCGTCCTGCCGCCGGTGCCGTGGGGGGACCGCGACCTCATGGACGGCGGAGCGGCCAACAACACGCCGATCTCGCACGCGGTCGAGCTCGGCGCCCAGCGCATCTACGTGCTCCCCACCGGACACGCATGCGCACTCGAGGATCCGCCCGACGGAGCTCTGGGCATGGCGCTGCACGCGATCAGCCTGCTCACCCACCGGCGCCTGGTCGACGACATCGAGCGACATCGAGCCGACGCTCACCTGATCGTCTTGCCCCCGCCGTGCCCGCTGAGCATCCAGCCGATCGACTTCGGGCACGCCGACGAGCTGATCGACCTGGCGCTTCGCGACGCCCGCCGGTTCCTCGATGGCTCTGGCACGACGCGGCCTGCGATCCACATGTACATGCACCGCCATGTCATAGCCGCCTGACGGACCGGACTGGTCGGGCCCTGGTTCCGCGCCAGGTAAGAAGTCGCGAGCGGGGGGCGCGAACAAGTCATGACCCAACTCGTCTATCCCCCTGCTAACGCACAGATATCTGAGCGGCGCAAGCAGCTGGCTCCCGACATCCATGACGCCTTTCAGGAGTTCAGCCGGCAGGTGTTCGCCGATGGCGCGCTCGACGGCAAGACCAAGCAGCTAATCGCTGTGGCCGTCGCCCACGTCACCCAGTGTCCCTACTGCATCCAAAGCCACACCAAGGCCGCGCTGCGCAACGGCGCCAGCGAACAGGAGCTGATGGAGGCGATCTGGGTGGCTGCCGAGATGCGCGCGGGCGGGGCCTACGCCCACTCAACCCTCGCGCTCGATACCGCCAGCCACGCTCGCGGCTCGGACCCGCGTGACTCCTGCGCCACCACGACGCACCAGCCCAGCTGCGTCCTGCCATTGGGCCAGCTCAGGTAAGAGCAAGCGCCGCAGGGGCGCTAATGGGCAACGACAGAAAGCCACCGAGGGCAGACTGAACCGAGGAATGACGATGGTTGATTTCAACCTCACCGAAGAGCAAGAGGACATGCGCGAGATGGCGCATGACTTCGCCGAGAAGGAGATCCGGCCCGTCGCGTGGGACTACGACCGCGACGC
>JBOGXT010000031.1:0-2119 GCA_050694635.1 Thermoleophilaceae bacterium | reverse complement strand
GAGCTGGGCGACTGGCGCATCTGCGTCCTGACGCCGTTTGGCGGACGCATCCACGCCCCCTGGGCAATGGCCGTCGTCGAAAGGGCCCGTGCCGAAAGCGGTTTGGACGTCGAGACGATGTGGACGGACGACGGGTTCGTGGTGCGGTTTCCGGAAACCGAGGATCCCCCCGATACGCAACTGATGGTTCCCTCGCCCGATGCCGTCGAGGAGCTGGTGCTGCGCCAGCTGGGAGGTTCGGCACTCTTCGCGGCGAAGTTCCGCGAGGCGGCCGGGCGCGCGCTGCTGTTGCCCAGGCGCCGCCCCGGCGGGCGCAGCCCGCTGTGGCACCAGCGGAAACGTGCCGCTGATCTGCTGGCCGTCGCGGCGCGCTTCGGATCCTTCCCCATGCTGCTGGAGGCATATCGCGAGTGCCTTCGCGACGTCTTCGACATTCCCGCGCTGGTCAGCACGCTTCGCCGGATCGAGGCGCGCGAGGTCAGGGCGGTGACGGTTGATTCAGCGGCGCCCTCCCCGTTCGCCGCAACCTTGTTGTTCGGCTACGTGGCGAACTACATCTACGACGGCGACGCCCCGCTGGCCGAGCGGCGTGCGCAGGCGCTCGCCATCGATCAGAACCAGCTTCGCGAGCTCCTGGGCGAGGCCGAGCTCCGCGAACTGCTCGACGACGACGCGCTCGCGCAAGTGGAGGCGCAGCTGCAGCACCTCGACGAGACCTATCACGCCAGGAGCGTCGACGGCGTGCACGATCTTCTGCTGCGGCTGGGTGACCTGACGCTCGAAGAGGTGGCCCGGCGGGTTCGAGTCGACGCGGTAGCGGCGATCGCCGAGCTGACCGACGCGCGCCGGGTGGTGCCCGTCAGCATCGCCGGGACCGAGCGCTTCGTTCCCGTCGAATACGCGGGCCGCTATCGCGACGCGCTCGGGCTCCCGCTGCCCGCCGGCCTTCCCGAATCGCTGCTCCAGCCGGTGCAGCATGCCGGGCTGGATCTCGCCCGCCGGTACGCGCGCACGCACGGACCGTTCACGACCGGCGATTTCACCGCTCGCTACGGCATGGGCCGGGCGTCGGCCGAGTTGTTGCTCAAGGAGATCGCCGCCGCCGGCCGGTTGATCGAAGGGGAATTCCGGCCCGGTGGAAACGGCCGCGAGTGGTGCGACGCGGACGTGCTGCAGTCGATCCGACGGCGTTCGCTCGCCAGGCTTCGCAGGGACGTCGAGCCGGTCGAACCGGCGGTGCTGGGGCGCCTCGTCACCTCATGGCAGGGAGTGATTCGACGCCGCACCGGGATCGATGCCCTGCTCGATGCGATCGACAACCTCCAGGGCGCGCCGCTGCCTGCGTCGATCTTCGAATCAGAAATCCTCGCCGCCCGGGTCGAAGGTTACACCCAGACCGATCTCGATGCGCTCGTGGCTGGCGGCGAGATCGTGTGGTGCGGAGTGGGGCCGCTCGGCGAGCGCGACGGGCGCGTTGCACTCTACCTGACCGATCACTTTGCACGGCTCCACCGCGCCGTGGACGCCACCCCACTCGCCGCGCGCGAGCAGGCGATCGTCCAGCACCTCGGCGCCCACGGCGCGTCATTTTTCGGCGACCTCCACCCTGCTGCGGGCGGCGGCTACCCGGCCGAGACCGTGGACGCGCTGTGGGAACTGGTCTGGAAGGGTCTGTTGACGAACGACACGTTCCACGCGCTTCGCGCGTACACGCGGCCACCTGAGCGACGGCGAAGGGGGTCCACCTCTCAACGGCTCTCGTCGGACCGACCGACATCGCTCGCCCCATCCCGCCCATTCCGCAGCCGGCTCGTCGCGCCGCCGTCGGCCGAAGGGCGCTGGTCGCTCGTCAGCAGTCGAGCCACGACGACCCCGTCGCCGACGGAATGGTCCGCCGCGACGGCCCAACAGCTGCTCGCGCGCTACGGGGTCGTGACGCGCAACGTTGCGGCGGCGGAAGGCATTGCCGGGGGCTTCAGCGCGGTCTACGACGTGCTCAAGGCGCTCGAGGACGCGGGACGCGTTCGGCGGGGGTATTTCGTCGAAGGCGTCGGCGCCACCCAGTTCGCGCTTCCGGCCGCCCTGGATCTGCTCCGGTCCTTCAGGGAGCCACCTGAAG
>JBOGXT010000030.1:0-3704 GCA_050694635.1 Thermoleophilaceae bacterium | reverse complement strand
TCCACCTTGCCGCGGTTGGTGTGCATCGTCGCCTGGCTCATGTCCTCGCAACCTCCAGCCGGAGCTTGACGCCCCGGACCTCGTTGTCAGTGACCTTCTCGATGACCTCCGGCGCGCGCTCTGCCGGCACCTCGGCGAAGCTGAAGCGCTCGAGCACGCGCACGTTGTGGATGTCCTCGCCCTCCAGGTGCGAGTGGTCCACGATCGCGCCCACCACGTCGGCGGGCTCGAAGCCCTGCGCGCGGCCCGCGCCGAGGATGACCTTCACCCGGCGGCCGTCGCGCTCGCGTGGCTTGGTGTGCCGCGGCCGGCGCGTCTCGCGCTCGCGGCGCGTGCGGCGCTCGCGCGGCCTGGGCTCGTCGGGCGACCACGTCTCGATCTCCGTGTTGGCGTGGCGCTCGATCGCCTCCAAGTCGCGCCGCTGACGGGGCGTGATGAGCGTGATCGCCCGGCCGCTCTCCCCGGCGCGGCCGGTGCGGCCGATGCGGTGGACGTAGACGTCGGGCGAGTTGGGGATGTCGTAGTTGACGACGTGGCTCACGCCGGTGATGTCGAGCCCGCGCGCCGCGACGTCGGTGGCCACCAGCAGCCGCTCGCGGCCGCCCTTGAAGGCGAGCATGACGCCGTCGCGCTGGCCTTGGGACATGTCGCCGTGAAGCGCCTTGACCCGTACCCCGGCGTCGCCGAGGCGGCGAGCCAGGCGGTCCACCCCGATCTTGGTGCGCGCGAAGACGATGGCCTGCTCCGGACGCTCCTCCTTGAGCACCCGGACGAGCGCCTCGGGCTTCTCGCCGTCGCGCACCTCGACGTAGTAGTGGTCGACCGTGTCGATCGTGAGCGTGGCGGCGCGCACCTTGATCTCGACCGGGTCGTGCATGAACTGCTCCGCCAGGCGGCGGATCTCGGGCGGCACGGTGGCGCTGAACAGGGCGGTCTGGCGGCCCATGGGCGCGCGTCGGAGGATCGCCTCGACGTCCTCGAGGAAGCCGAGGTCGAGCATCTCGTCGGCCTCGTCGAGCACCACGTAGCGGGCCTGGTCGAGGAACAGGTGGTGGCGGTCGATCATGTCCATTACCCGGCCGACGGTCCCCACGGCGACCTGCCCCTCCTTGAGGCGGGCGGCTTGGTCGCGGATAGGGGCGCCGCCGAAGACGGCCACCACCTCGATCCCCTTTCGCTCGCCGTAGGCGCGCAGCGCCTGGGTCACCTGGATGCAGAGCTCGCGCGTGGGTGTCAGGACGAGCGCCTGGATCTCGGTCGCACCGGGATCGACGTACTCGACCATCGGGAGGCCGAAGGCAGCGGTCTTCCCGGTGCCGGTCTGGGCCTGGCCGATCACGTCGCGGCCCTCGAGCAGCGGCGGAATCGCCTGCTCCTGGATTGGCGTGGGGCGCTCGTAGCCCAGATGGGCGAGCGCCCCGAGGGTGGACTCGGACAGGCCGAGGTCGCGAAAGGCCATCAGCCGCCGAGATTACTCACCGGCCCCCGGCCGCGCGCTAGCGCGACGGGTCCAGCAGCACCTTGCCGCTCGTCCGGCGGCCCTGTAGGTCCTCGTGGGCGCGGCGAACGTCGGAGAGGGCGTAGGTCTCGCCCATCTGCGGCTTCAGGTCGCCTCCGGCGGCTCGCTCGAACAGGTCGGCCAGCGGCTCCTCGATCATGTCTCGCCGCCCCAGGCAGTGCATCAGCCAGAAGCCCACCACCGCGCGGCTCTTCCGCATCAGCCGCCCCGTCTCGACCGTGTTCTGCTCCCGGCTCGCGATCCCGTAGGTGACGATCCGCCCGAACGGGGCGAGGGCGTCGGCCGCCTCCGAGAACACGCGCCCACCCGACATCTCCAACACGACATCCACCTGGTTGCCGTCGTTGGCCTCGATCAACGCCCCCTTCAAATCCTCGACGGCCGGGTCGACCGCGGCATCGGCGCCCAAACCCAGGGCCAAGGCCCGTTTCTCCTCCGTGGAAGCCGTCGCGATGACCCGGCCGGCACCAAACGGCATCGCCAGCTGCACCGCCAGCGACCCAACACCGCCCGCGCCCGAGATCACCACCACCGACTCCCCCTCGGCGAGCTTCGCCGACGTCCTGAACAGGTGCCACGCGGTCAGTCCCTGGATCAGGAGCGCCAGCGCGGCGCCGTCGTCGAGCCCAACCGGGATCGGGTGGACCGCCGCCTCCGGCGCCACCGCGTACTGGGCGTAGCCCCCGCTCGGCACCATCGCGACCACGCGGCGCCCGTCCGGGGTCGTCCCCGCCACCTCGCCTCCCAGCACGAGCGGCGTCTCGTACCGGGCCAGGTAGGAGTTCTCGCGCTGATGCGTGTCGGCGAAGTTCATCCCCGCGCGCGACACCTCGATCAGCACCTGGCCGTCGCCCGGCTCGGGCGTCGGCAGGTCGACCACCTGGAGCACCTCCGGCCCGCCGAACTCTTCGATCTGCACCGCTCTCACGCGGCGCCCAGGCTATCGGCTAGCCTCCCCCGCCGCATGACCCTCGTGGTGGTCGGATCGATCGCCTTCGACGCGATCAAGTCGCCCTTCGGCGAACGCGAGCGCACGCTCGGCGGGTCAGCCGTGCACTGCTCGCTCGCGGCCAGCTACTTCACCGACGTACGCGTGGTCGGCCCCGTCGGCGACGACTTCGGCGAGGAGGAGTACGCCGTGCTGCGCCGGCACGGCGTGAACACCGACGACGTGGAGCACCTCGAGGGCGGAAAGACGTTCTTCTGGGCCGGCGAGTACGAGTGGAACGTGAGCGTGCGGCACACGCTCGACACCCAGCTGAACGTGTTCGGCGAGTTCCAGCCCAAGCTGTCGGGGGCGTCGAAGGCCGCCGACACGCTCTTTCTGGCCAACATCCAGCCCGACCTCCAGCGCGAGGTGCGCGAGCAGAGCTCTGCCCGGCTGGCCGCGCTCGACTCGATGAACTTCTGGATCGAGAACGCGCGCGACTCGCTGCTGCGCACGATCTCGAGCGTCGACATGCTGCTCATGAACGACGAGGAGGTCCGCCAGCTGACCGAGCAGCCGACGCTGCTGAAGGGCGTGCGTCAGCTGATGGAGCTCGGCCCGCGGGTGGTCGTCGTGAAGCAGGGCGAGTACGGCTGCGCCCTGTTCACCTCCGAGGACGACGGCTTCTTCGCCCTCCCCGCCTACCCGCTCGAGACCGTGCTCGACCCCACCGGTGCCGGCGACTCCTTCGCCGGCGGCCTGCTCGGCTACCTCGACGCGGAGGGCGATGCCACCGATGGCGCCACCCTACGCCGCGCGATGACTTACGGCTCGGCCGTCGCGTCTTATTGGGTCGAGGAGTTCGGCTGCGAGCGCGCCGAGCGCCTGACCCGCGAGGAGATCGACGAGCGCTACGAGGCGTTCCGCCGCATGACGTCGATCGAGGGAGTGGCCCGGCCGGCCAGCGGGTAGGGAACGCCCAGGCTTCCGGTGGTCGAGGCGCGCGGTTCTAGCCCGGAGGATGAGGGGGCGACGTCACGGAGGAGCGTTGCCCTCCCATCCCGGGTACCATCGCGGCAGGATGTCCGGCTTCTGGGCAGTGTTCTGGCTGGCGATCATCCTGAAGATCCCGATCGTCGCCCTGTTCACCATCATCTGGTGGGCGCTGCGCGAGCCGCCCGTGCCCGAGGCCGATCCCGAGGACGGCGGCGGGGGCAGCCTCCGCGACCCGCACCCGCGCATCCGCCCGCCGCAGCC
>JBOGXT010000029.1:0-1687 GCA_050694635.1 Thermoleophilaceae bacterium | reverse complement strand
GCGAAGCCGTGGCCTAGACTCCCGCCGATGGCAGTCGAACCGCGGCCGACGACCGATGCCGAGCGCTGGTTTCGAGAACGGTTCGCGCGGACGCCGCAGCGGGAGGCTCTGTTCTCGACCTTGAGCGGCGAGCGCGTCGAGCCGCTGTACGGGCCGGAGGACGTGGGGCCGTTCGGGGAGCGGATCGGGTTTCCGGGCGAGTTTCCGTTCACGCGCGGGGTGTACCCGTCGATGTACAGGAGCCGGTTGTGGACGATGCGCCAGTTCGCGGGCTTCGGCACGGCGGAGGAAACCAACGAGCGCTTCCGCTATCTGCTCGACCACGGCCAGACGGGTTTGTCGACGGCCTTCGACATGCCGTCGTTGATGGGCCACGACTCGGACCATCCGCGCTCCGAGGGCGAGGTCGGGCGCGAGGGCGTCGCAATCGATTCGCTCGACGACATGGAGACGCTGTTCGGCGGGATCGACATGGGTGCGGTGTCGACGTCGATGACGATCAACGCGCCGGCGGCGGTGATGCTGGCGTTCTACGTGGTGGCGGCGGAGCGCCAGGGGGTGCCGGCGGAGCGGCTGGCGGGCACGATCCAGACCGACATCCTGAAGGAGTACATCGCCCAGAAGGAGTGGTGCTTCCCGATCGACCCGGCGATGCGGCTGGTCACGGACATGATCGAGTTCTGCGCCAGGCGGATGCCGAGGTGGCACCCGGTCAGCATCAGCGGCTACCACATCCGAGAGGCGGGATCGACGGCGCAGCAGGAGCTGGCCTTCACGCTCAAGGACGGCTTGACGTATGTCGAGCAGGCACTCGAGCGCGGGCTCGAGGTGGACGAGTTCGCGCCGCGGCTGAGCTTCTTCTTCAACGCGCACATCGATTTCTTCGAGGAGATCGCCAAGTACCGCGCGGCCCGCCGCATCTGGGCCCGCGAGCTGCGCGACACCTACGGCGCGCGCGACGAGCGGTCGCTCTTGATGCGGTTCCACACGCAGACAGCGGGGGTGTCGCTGACGGCTCAGCAGCCGCTCAACAACGTGGTCAGGACGGCGACCGAGGCGCTGTCGGCGGTGCTGGGCGGCACCCAGTCACTGCATACGAACAGCTTCGACGAAGCGCTCGCCTTGCCGACCGAGGAGGCGGTGCGCCTGGCGCTTCGCACCCAGCAGATCCTCGCGCACGAGACCGGCGTGACCAACACGATCGACCCGCTCGGCGGCTCCTACTTCGTCGAGGCGCTGACCGACCGGATGGAACAGGCCGCCTACGAGTACTTCGCGAAGATCGACGAGCTCGGCGGCATGGTCGCGGCGATCGAACAGAACTACCCCCAGCGCGAGATCGCCGACGCGGCGTTCCGCTATCAGCAGGAGGTGGACTCGGGGCAACGGATCGTCGTCGGCGTCAACGACTACCGGCTCGAGGACGAGCACGGGCTCGAGATCCTGCGCATCCCGCCGGAGCTCGAGCGCAAGCAGATCGGGCGCGTGCAGGCGGTGCGCGCCGGACGCGACGCCGATGTGGTCGAGCGCGCGCTCGAAGCGCTGCGCGCCGCGGCGGCGGGCGATACGAACCTGATGGAGCCGCTGCTCGACTGCGCGCGGGCACACTGCACCGAGGGCGAGATCGTCGAATCTCTCCAGCGAGTTTTCGGAACTTACACCGAGACCCCCGTGTTCTAAGGAGGAC
>JBOGXT010000028.1:0-12950 GCA_050694635.1 Thermoleophilaceae bacterium | reverse complement strand
CTGCCCGACCAGCTCGTGCTCGGCAAGGAGCGCTACGGGCGCTGATCCACGGGTTCGTCGCGCGAACTCGTGCCCGCGCGGCTAGTCTCGAAGGTTCGATGTCCGACCGGATCCAGGAAGACTCGGCGGCCGCGGGCAGGGTCTGGCTCCTCGCCGACAACCCGCGCGATCCCGAGCTCGTCTTCGACTTCCCCTTTCACGAGGAGCTGAACGAGGCGGTCAAGCGCCTGCCGCGACGCTGGTTCGACTGGCGCCGAAAGCACTGGCGCGTGCCCGCGGACCCGCGTGTCGGCAAAGCCGTGGAGGCGGTGCTCGGGCGCTTCCCCGACCTCGTGGCCGAGCCGGAGGTGCTCGCCTGGCTGGCCGACTCGGAGCGCTGGAGGGCGCTCGTCACCGTGGTGTCGCGCAACGGAGGGGGCGCGTTCGTCATGCGCACGATCTCCGGCGACCCGCCGGCCGAGCTCGAGCGGGCGGAGAGCGTCGGGGAGGGCCGGCTGGTCCTTCCGTTCCACCCGGACAACACCGAGCTGCTCGGGCGGCTCGAGGGCCTCCAGCTCGACGACCTCGCCCGCTACTGCGCCCGCGAGCTCCGCGCCGGCCGCGAGCCGGCCGCGGCCGAGCTGACGCTCGAGATCGGCGAGGACGGCGAGCCCGCGCTCACGCTCCAGACCTACTGGGATCCCGCACCCGCGCGCGACTACAAGCGCCTGCCCGAGGCGCACCCGATCCCGCTTCACGGACGCTTCTTCAAGCGCGACGGCGGGTGGGCAATCGCCGTGCCGGGCGACCCCGCGCTGGCACCCGCGTTCGCCGACTTCATCGCCGAGCACCCCGAGGTCATCCTCGAGGACCGGGCCCGCGACCTGGTCGACGAGCTGCAGGACGAGCACGATCGCGCGACCGAGACCGTGGCGCTCTCCTACGCCGAGGATGCCGAGCTCGACGGGCTCGAGCTGGGCGGCGAGCTGCACCCCTTCCAGCGCGCCGGAGTGCGCTACGCGCTCGCGCGGCGGCGCACGTTCATCGCCGACGAGCAGGGGCTCGGGAAGACCGTGCAGGCGCTCGCCACCCTGGAGGTGGACGAGGCGTTCCCGGCCGTGGTGGTCTGCCCCGCGAGCATGAAGCTGACCTGGGAGCGCGAGAGTCTCCACTGGCTGCCGGACCGGAGCGTCGCGGTGCTCGACGGGCGCGCCGACGCCGGCTGGAGTGACGAGGCCGAGGAGGCCGAGATCGTCGTGCTCAACTACGACATCCTCGAGGCCCATCTCGAGCGGCTGGCGGCGCGGCGCCCGCGGGCGGTGGTGTTCGACGAGTCGCACTACGTGAAAAACCCCGGCGCCGCCCGGACGAAGGCCGCGCTGGAGCTCGCCGAGCGCCTGCCCGACGGCGCCCTGCGGCTCGCGCTGACCGGCACGCCGGTGCTCAACCGCGCCGAGGAGCTCGTCGCCCAGCTGCGCGTGCTGGGCCGCCTGCGCGATTTCGGCAGCGGCGCCCGGATGACGCGCCGCTTCCGCGCCGCCGGCAGCGACGACCGGCTGCACTGGAACCTGCGCGCGCACTGCTACGTGCGGCGCACGAAGAAGCAGGTCCTGCCGCAGCTCCCGGCCAAGCGCCACGACACCGTGCCCGTGCTGCTCTCAAACGAGCACGAGTACCGGCTCGCCGAGCACGACGTGGTCGCCTGGTTGCAGACGCTGCCGCTCGACCTGCGCGCGATCGACGCCAAGGTGGCCGCCGCGCTGCGGGCGGAGCAGCTGGTACGGCTCAACAACCTCCGCCAGCTGGCCGCGCGCGGAAAGCTCCCGACGGCGCTTGCGTGGATCGGGGACTTCCTCGCCTCGGGCGAGCCGCTGGTCGTGTTCGCCGAGCACATCGCCACCCAGCGGGCGGTGCTCGAGCGCTTCCCGGACGCCCTCCACATCCTCGGATCCGACACCACCCAGCGCCGCCAGCAGGCAGTGGACGCCTTCCAGGACGAGGACGGCCCGCAGCTGATCGTCTGCGCGCTGAAGGCGGCGTCGCAGGGGATCACGCTCACGCGCGCGTCGAACGTCGCGTTCCTCGAGCTCGACTGGACGCCGGCGCGCCACGACCAGGCCGAGGACCGGCTGCACCGGATCGGCCAGGAGAGCGCCGTGACCGCCTGGTACCTGCTGGCGCCGGAGACGATCGACGAGACGATGGCGGAGCTGCTCGAGCGAAAGCGCAGCCTGATCGACGCGGTGACCGACGGCCAGGTGCGCGACGAGGAGCGGGTCGTCGACGCCGTGGTGAGGGAGCTGCGCGGCCGGCCGTTCCGCCACCTACGTGTGGTTGCATGAGGACCATGCCGACCAACTCCGAGCTCCTGCTCATCGGCTACGACGCCTGGAACCGGGACGACTGCCAGGCCTGGCTCGACTGCCTCCACCCCGACGTCGAGATCAGCACTTCCGGCGTCTTCCCCGACCTCTCCGCGGAGTACAGCGGCCACGCGCTCGCCACGAAGTTCTGGCGCCAGCTCCACGCGCCGTGGGAGGTGTTCCGAATCGACGTCGAGCACGTGGAGGACGACGGCGACTGCGCGCTGGCGGCGATCAGGTTCCGGGCGACGGGCGTAGACAGCGGGGTGGAGGTCGACATGCGGTTCGGAATGGGGATCCGCGTGCGCGACGGCCTCGCCAGCCACATGGTCAACCGCCGCACGATGGAGGAGGCCCGCGAGGCGCTGCGTCCGAAGCAGCCGGCCGCGGCAAGCCAGCCTGCGTGACCGCCTCCTCAGCGGGGCGCGCGCAGCACCGTCAGGTAACCGCCGGGCCGCGGTGAACCGTCGTCGGCCCGTATGCGTACGCGCAGCGACCGGTGGCGCCGAAGGATCCTGGCGCCCGTCGCCGAGAGGGCGAAGGTCACGGCCTTCCTCTCGTTCGGGGCGAACTCGTAGGAGCGGGAGCCCAGCACGGTGCCCGTGGGCGGCGCGGTGCCGCGCCGGGTACCAGGGCCCTGGACCAGCAGTTCCAGCTGGAGCCGACAGCCGGAGGGGTTGGCGACGAAGTAGCACCAGAGCTCCGGGGCCACCAGCACGACCCGGGTGCCGTCCTTGCGGAGCGGCAGGAGCGATAGGACGCTTCCGCCGAACAGGCCGCCTTCGCGGAGGAAGTTGAACTCCAGGTCCTCGCAGTCGTCGTTCAAGAAGTCGCTCGGGAAGATCCAGGACACGTTGTCGGCGCCCGGTCCGCAGAAGGTTCGCTCGTCGCCGAAGTCGGTGCCGCGGTAGCGCGAGTTGACGTAGTCGTCGCCGGGACCGGCGAAGATCACGTTGCGCCCGGGGCCGCCCTCGATGTAGTCGACGCCTCGCCGGCCGGCGATACGGTCGTCGCCGCCGCCTCCGTCGAGCTCGTTGTTGCGCTTGTCGTTCCCCGCCAGCCGGTCGTCGCCTGCTCCGCCGAACGCGCTCTCGACGTCCCGGACGGCGTCGTGCTCCCCGCGCGCCCCGCCGATCGCGGCGGTGTTCGCGAGGTCCACCCTGACTCCCGCGAGGCGGCCGCGGTAGCTGACGGTGTCGGAGTCGGCGCCGCCGTCGAAGGAGTCGCGGCCACGTCCCGGCGCGGCGAGCGCGAGGACGGTCTCCTCGTGGAACGGACTCAGGTCGCCGCTTCGAAGCGGCTGTCTCAGCGAGGCGTCGTGGAGGCCATCGGGTCCGTCGCCACCGCGGAGGACGTCGTCCCCCCTTCCGCCGTAGAGCCTGTCGCCGCCCGGGCCGCCCAGCAGGAGGTCGTCGCCCGCGCCGCCGTCGGCGATCGCACGGCCCGTGAGCTCCAACCGGATCGTGTCGGCGCCGCCGCCGGCCATGACGAAGACACCGATGTCCGACCCGGAGCAGCGCACGCCGTGGACGTCGATGGACGAGCATCCCGCGCCCGGCTCAACGACGGCGCCGGCATCTGTGACGCGCAGCTCCTCGGGCGTTCGGGTGAGGGTGACCCGGTTGGCCTCGCCGAGTCCCGCCTCGTAGACGAGGATCGTGTCCGACCCGGGGGGACACGACTCGCCCGGAGGGACGTACTTGCACTCCGGGGGGATCACCGCCTGGACCAGCTGCGCCGTGGAGGCGGACGCCGGCGCCGCGTGCAGGCCGAGGGTGACCCCGATGATGACTGCGACCGACGCAAAGACCTTCAAGGATGCAGATCCTACCCCGGGCTAGCGGTACGCCGTCCGCTTTCGCTCGCGCAGGTCGAAGTAGAGGAGCGTCGAGAAGAGGGCGGCGAAGGGCTGGGTCACGGAGGCGGCCACGATCTGCCCGGCGAGCGCCCAGATCGCCCGGTCGGTCGAGTCTGCCGCGGCCGTGAACGGGGCGCCCAGCACGACGGCCACGAGCAGGGCCGCCACGTTCACCAGCACGACCATCCCGAACGTCCGCCACCACGCGCCCGTCACGAGCCGACCGCTCGCGCGCAGGGCTCCGGCGTCCCGGGCGCCCTCGAGCACCACGGACTGGGGCACGAAGTACCAGCGCACGAACAGGTAGATGCCGGGCACGATCAGGATCAGCCCGAGTGCGATGCCGAGCGCCGCCAGCAGCACCGCGAAGAAGATCGGGGTGAACGACTCGAAGCCGTTCACGATCGCCTCGCGCGCGCCCGGTCTGCCGCCGCCCGCCACCGAGCGCAGCGCGTGCACGCAGATCGCGGTGATCAGCGGCGCCACGACCAGGTACGACACCGCCGCCGGAATCGCCATCTCGGCGAAGCCGGGGGAGGCGTCGTAGTCGGAGGTGAGCTGCTCGAGCCCGATCCCGCCCACGATCAGCTCCGAGGGCACGACGACGAGCGCGCCGAGCGCGAGGAACGTGCCGAAGTGACGCAGGTAGACGCTGAGCGAGTCTCGTAGCAGCGCGCCGACGTCGCGCGTCTGCTCGAGCGTGATCACGCAGCCGTCGGCGCGAGCTCCCGGTACGCCTCGGCCATGCGCGCGATGCCCTCCTCGATCTGGTCGGGCGGCACGGCGGAGTAGGCGAGCCGCAGCGAGCTCTGACCGCCCTCGAGCAGGAAGTCGGTGCCCTTCACGAAGACGACGCCCCGCTCCGCTGCGCCGCGTTCGAGCGCTGCCACGTCGCTTCCCTCGGGCAGGTCGACCCAGAGGAAGTAGCCGCCCTGGGGCGTGACGAAGCGGGCGTCCGGCAGGTGGCGGGAGAGTGCGTCGCAGGTGGCGTCGCGCCGCTCGCGCAGCGCCGCCTTGACCGTCTCGATCGAGCGGTCGATCGCGCCCGAGTGACAGAACTCGGCGACGATCGACTGGGCGACCATGTTCGGCGAGATGTAGGTCTCGGTGGCCCTCTTTCGGACCCTCGTGATCAGCTCCTTCGGCCCGACCAGGTAGCCGACCCGGATGCCGGGGCAGACGGTCTTCGAGAACGAGGAGGCGTACACCACCGCGTCCCCGCCCTCGTCCAGCTCGAGCATCCGCGGGTGCTGCTCGCCCTCGAAGCGGAGCTCGACGTACGGATCGTCTTCGAAGATCGTGAAGCCGTACTCGCGCGCGAGCTCGACGAGCCGGTGGCGCTTCTCGAGCGACAGCGTGCAGCCGGCCGGGTTCTGGAAGTTGGGGATCACGTGCGCGAGCTTGGGCCGCGCGCCCGCCTGTAGCGCCACTTCGAGCGCCCCCACGTCGAGCCCGTCCGCCTCGAGCGGAATCGGGAAGACCTCCGCGCCCAGTTTGGTCAGCGACAGCAGGGTCCGGTCGTAGGTCGGAGCCTCGACCACGACGACGTCGCCCGGCTCGACCAGCTCCTCGAACAGGAAGGCGTCGGCCTGCATCGACCCGTTCGTGGCGAGCAGGCGCTCTGGCCCGACGTCGTGCTTCTTGGCGAGCCACTCGAGCAGGCGCGTGTAGCCCGCCGACGTGCCGTAGGCGAACGTCCCCCCGGCGTCGTGCTCGAACGCCCTCTGGGCCGCGAGCTTGAGGTGGTCGACGGCGACGATGTCGAGCGACGGCGCGCCGCGGGAGAGCGAGATGTTGGTCAGCTCGGCCACGACCGGCCACGATACCGCGCCGCGATGTCCGCGAGCGCGTCCTCCTTGCTGAGGTGCGCGGCGATGCGCGACACGCGGCCCGCGCGGGAGCTGTGCGTGAAGAAGAGGTAGCTCGCGCACCGCCTCCAGGCGCTCGTCCACGCCCGCATCATGGCGCAAAGCGCTTGACCGCTCTCTTAGACGCGCGCGCCGAGGATCTCGACCGCGATTTCGGCTACTTGGGTTGGGTTGCGCCCCACGCGCACGCCCCTGGCCTCGAGCGCCTCCGCCTTCGCCGCGGCCGTGCCCTTCGACCCCGACACGATCGCCCCGGCGTGGCCCATCGTCTTGCCCGGCGGCGCGGTGAAGCCCGCGATGTACGCGAGCACCGGCTTCGACACGTGCTCGGCGATGAAGTCCGCCGCCTCCTCCTCGGCCGAGCCGCCGATCTCGCCGCACATCACGATCAGCTCGGTCTCGGAATCGGACTCGAACGCCTCGATCACGTCGATGAAGCTCGAGCCGGGCACCGGGTCCCCGCCGATGCCGACGATCGAGGAGTTGCCGAAGCCGCGCTGTGCCAGCTCGTTGCCGATCTGGTAGGTGAGCGTGCCGGAGCGGGACACGAGGCCGACGTTGCCCTCCTTGAAGAACTGCGCCGGGATGATCCCGACGTTCGCCTTGCCGGGGGAGAGGATGCCCGGGCAGTTGGGGCCGATCAGCCGTGAGCTGCCGCGCCGCAGGTGGTTGTAGACGCGCAGCTCGTCGTGCGCAGGGATGCCCTCGGTGATCGCGATGATCAGGTCGATTCCCGCGTCCTCGGCCTCGAGGATCGAGTCGGCCGCGAAGCGCGGCGGCACGAAGATCATGGCCGTGTTGGCGCCGGTCTCGGCGACGGCGGCGTGGAATGTGTCGAACACCGGGATCCCGTCCACGTCCTGGCCGCCCTTGCCGGGCGTCACTCCGGACACGACCTGCGTGCCGTAGTCGCGATTTCGCAGGCTGTGGAAGGTGCCCTCGCGCCCGGTGATGCCGGAGACGCACAGCTTCGTGCCGCGGTCGACGAGGATCGCCATCAGCCGGCCAGCTCCACGACCTTCTCGGCCGCGCCGAGCATCGTGGCCTCGGTGTGCACGTTGGGCAGGCTGGCCTCGGCCAGCAGCGCCCGGCCCTCCCTGTCGTTGGTGCCGTCCAGGCGCACCACGAACGGCACCTCCGGCTCGATCTGCCGGAACGCCTCGATCAGCCCGCGCGCCACCTCGTCGCAGCGGGTGATGCCGCCGAAGATGTTGAACAGCACCGCGGTGACCTTGTCGTCCGAGAGGATCACCTCGACGGCGCTCGTGATCGCCTCGGCCTTGGAGCCGCCCCCGGCGTCGAGGAAGTTGGCCGGCCTGCCGCCCGCCTGGGCCACCACGTCGAGCGTGGACATCACGAGCCCGGCGCCGTTGCCGAGGATGCCGACGTTGCCGTCGAGCTTCACGTAGGTGAGCCCGCGTTCCTTGGCCATGCGCTCCTGGGGGTCCTCCGCCGAGACGTCGCGCAGGTCGGCGACGTCGGGGTGGCGATAGAGCGCGCTGCCGTCGATCGTGACCTTGGCGTCGAGCGCGACCACCTCGCGGCCTTTCGTGATCAGCAGCGGGTTGACCTCGACCAGCGTCGCGTCCTCGCGCACGAACACCTCGTACAGCTTCCCGATCATGGCCCCGACGGGCCGGATCACGTCCGCGGCGATCCCCGCCGCGAAGGCGAGCCGGCGGCCGTGGAAGTCCTGGAAGCCGACGAGCGGGTCGACGTGCAGCATGCGCATCGCCTCGGGGTCCTTCTCGGCCACCTCCTCCACGTCCATGCCGCCCACCCGCGAGAGCATCGCCATCGGCTTCTTCGCCGAGCGGTCGAACACGACCGCCGCGTAGTACTCCTCGTCGATCTCGCTCGCCTTCTCCACGTAGACCTCGTGAACGGTGAAACCGCGGATGTCCATGCCGAGGATCCCCTCGGCGTGCGCCTCGGCCTCGGCGCGGTCGTTGGCGAGCTTGATTCCGCCCGCCTTCCCGCGTCCCCCGATCTGGACCTGGGCCTTCACCACGACGGGGTAGCCGAGCTCCTCCGCCGCCTCCACCGCCTCGGCCACGCTGGTGGCGTGGCGGCCCTCCGGAGTGGGCACGCCATGCTTTCGGAACAGCTGCTTGCCCTGGTATTCGAGGAGATCCATGCCGGGTAGGTAGGATGCGCCGCCGCCGGAGGCGCCCCTGGAGGCGCCGGACCCTATCGAAACCCCCGCATGGCTCTACCAAGAGACGTCAAGTTCCTCACATTCGACTGCTACGGCACGCTGATCGACTGGGAAACCGGGGTCTACGAGGCATTCCAGAAGGAGGCGGACCGCGACGGCTTCACGATCGACCGCGACGCCCTGATCCCGCGCTTCGTCGAGGTCCAGCGCGAGATCCAGCGCGGGTCCTACGAGCTCTACGCGGAGGTCCTGCGGCGCACGGCGGTGCGGGTCGCGGGCGAGCTGGGCTGGGACCTCGAGCCCTCGCGCTCGAACTTCCTGCCCAACAGCGTGCCGGCCTGGCAGGCCTTTCGCGAGACGAACGCGCAGCTCGAGCGCTTCGCCAAGAAGTACGAGGTGGGCATCCTCTCGAACATCGACGACAAGCTGCTCGGCGCCACGCGCCGCCACCTGCGCACGGACTTCGACCTCGTCGTGACCGCGCAGCAGGTGCGCTCCTACAAGCCCGACGAGGCCCACTTCAAGGAGTGCGCGCGGCGGATCGGGTCGACCAAGCGGCACTGGGTCCACATCGCCTCGGGCTATCCCACCGACGTGGAGCCCTGCATCAAGCAGAAGGTCCCGGTGATCTGGGTCAACCGCCACGGCGAGCAGGTCGAGGGCAAGAAGCCCGACGCCGAGGTGAAGACCTTCCGCGAGGCCGGCAAGCTGCTGAAGGCCGCATAGGGCGTTGCGGGCGGTCTCGGTCCACCACGACGCGCTCGTGGTGACGAGCCTGATGTGGCAGACCAACGCGGTCGCGCTGCGCGCCGGCGGCGAAGCGATGCTGGTCGACTCGCCCTACTACCCCGAGGAGCTGGATGCCCTGCCGGGGGTGCTGGCCGGCGCCGGCTTCGAGCCGGATGCGCTGATCGCCACGCACGGAGACTTCGACCACCTGCTCGGCCGGCTTGCCTTTCCCGGCCTCGCGCTCGGCCTCGGCGAGCCCACCGTCGAGCGCTTTCATCGCGAGCCGGGCTCGGCCCAGCGCCAGCTGCGCGACTACGACGCGAGGCTGTACGTGGAGAGGCCCGGCCCGCTGTCGCTCGGCCAGGTTCAGACGCTGCCCGTGCCGGGCTCGGTGGAGCTCGGCGACCGGGAGCTCGAGCTGCATCCCGCGAGCGGCCACACGTCCGACGGCATGGCGATCTTCGCCCGCTGGTGCGGCGTGCTGTGCGTCGGGGACTACCTGTCGCGCGTGGAGATCCCGTGGATCTCGGAGGGCGGCTCGATTGACGAGTACCGCGCCACGCTGGCCCGCCTCGCGCCGCTGGTGGAGGCGGCCGAGGCGATCGTGCCCGGGCACGGCGCCCCCCACGCGAGCGACGTGGCGCTTCGCCTGCTCGACGAGGACCTCGACTACCTGGACGTGCTCGAGCGCGGCGAGGAGCGCCCCGGTCTGCCCGAGGGGCGCGACTCGAGCTTCCAGCGCTGGATCCACGCCGAGAACCTGGGGCGCGTTTAGGCAGCGCCGGGTCCGGGCAGCGGAGACTCGGTGCTGCGCAAGACGCTGATCGGGCTCGTCGTTCTCCTCGCGGCCGCGCCCGCTGCGCTCGCCGCGCCCGAGTTGTCGATCTCCGAGCGCCTGCACGACCGCCGCTACGGCGTCGCCGGCGAGCGCGCCCGCGCGATCGGCTTCCAGGACGGCCGCTGGTACGCCAACGGCTGGCACATCACGGGTGAGATGGGCGGGGTCTGGTCCGAGCCGCTCAAGCTCGTGGACGGCGTGTGGTTCGGCGTCGACGATCAATGGGTCGGCCCGGCGACGCGGTTCACGAGCGGGTGGGGTTACGGCACGTTTGACCTTCCCGCGGCCGGCGGCCTGCGGCTCGAGCGCACGGACTTCGTGCCGGACGGCCGCCGCGCCGCGCTCTTCGCGCTGACGATGACCAACCCGGGATCGGACGCCCGGACGGTGACGGTCAAGGTCGACGCCCACTCAGAGCTGATGACCGAGTACCCGTGGGGCTTCACGGGCGTGACGCCGAACGCGGCGGACAACCGCCCCGACTCGGCGAGCTTCGACGGCGGGACCGGGGCTCTCGTCTTCAGGGACGGGGACTTCACGGCGATGGTCGCATCCCCCACGACTCCCGCCGCCGGCGAGACCGGGATGTCGCCGAACGAGTACCGCGGGCCTCAGGGCACGAACGTCTGCAGCGCCCAGGAACCACCCAGCGCCTGCGACGACGGTCCGTTCGGCAAGGGCAAGGGCGGGCAGCTCCGCTACGAGGTGAGCGTGGGCGGGGGCGCCTCGGAGACGCTCTGGGTCGCCGTGGCCGGCTCGGACGAGGGCCTTTCGGACGCGCGCCGCGAGCTCGGCGCCGCGCTGCGCGACCCCGAGGCCGCGCTGGAGGCCAAGGTCGCCGCGCGTGAGCGCTGGGGCCGCTTCACCGATCTCTCGCTGCCCGGCGACCGCCGCCTCCAGAGGGCCGTCGACTGGGGCAAGCAGAACATCCTCGACCTGACCCGGGTCGCCGAGGACATGGAGATCCGCTGGACCAACCAAGGCAAGCAGTTCCCGCCGCCCGACGGCTCGGTCGCGCGGGCCCGCTGGGTTGGCGCCGGCTTCCCCGACTACCCGTGGCTGTTCGCGACCGACGGCGAGTACACGGCGTTCGCGAGCGTGGCCGTGGGGCAGTTCGAGGCGATCCAGGACCACCTGATCGCGCTGCGAGACATCTCCGACATCCTCAACGACGGCTCGGGCGTGGTGGCGCACGAGGCCGTCTCGGACGGCTCGATCTGGTTCGGCAAGGATTCGCGGCACACCGAGCCGTCGGGCGAGACGAAGTACGACTTCAACACCGACGAGATCGTCAAGTTCCCGAGCGCGGCGGCGCTCGTCTGGCGCTGGACCGGCGACAACGGGTTCCGCGACGACCTGTACGACTTCTCCAAGCGCAACCTGCGCTACGTGGTCGAGCGCCTGGACGAGGACGGGGACGGCTGGCCGGAGGGATCGGGCAACGTCGAGCGGGGCGGCATGGGCGTCGAGAAGCTCGACAACTCGGTCTACCTCATCCGCGGCCTCTACGACCTCGCCGACATGGCGCGCTCGAAGCGCGACGGCCGCACGTACGCGTGGGCGCGGAACCGGGCGCGCCGGCTGCACGAGCGCTTCGAGGCCACCTGGTGGATGCCGGCGCAGCGGCAGTACGCGGACTCGATCGACACGGCTCCGGTCGGCGGCCCCAACGACCAGCAGCAGGACAGGCACTGGATCGGCGTGACGCCGATGGAGGCCGAGCTGACGATCGGCGAGGAGCCTGAGCCCGGGCTCGCCGCCCGCGACAGCGGGGCCGAAGCGCTGGCGGTTCGCGAGACGGACTGCTACAGCGGCATGCGGCCTTACAACCTCGGCCTCTTCCACACGGGCTGCGGGGGCGGCGAGACCGGTCAGGGTGAGCTCACGATCTTTGGCCTCAACACCGCGATACAGGCGGTCGGAGAGGGGAACTATGGCCGCCTCGGACCCGGCCGCCAGCAGCGCTACACGGACGCCGAGGCCGAGCCGATGTTCGGCCAGCCCTATACCGGTGGGACGCCGGACGAGCAGCCCGGGGCGCTGCCCGAGATCCTGCCGTCGCCCGATTTCGGCGCCAACATCGACCGCTGCTGGACCTGCCGCGCGATGTTCGTGCAGGCCTGGGGGCACTACGGCACGGCCTGGCCGGTGGTCCACCAGCAGCTCGGCGTGCGGCCGGACATGGGCCGGAGGGCGCTCGAGGTGACCCCGCAGGTGCCGCCCGGCCAGCCGCGGGTGGCGGGTTCCCACATCCGCCTGGGCAGCGGGAGCATCGACGTGGCCGCGGCCCGCGAAGGCTCGGAGTACCGGACGCGGGTGGACGTGGACGTGGGCGTGTCGCGGCTGGTGCTCGGCCACACGCTCCCGCCGGGCGCACGGGTATCGAGCGTGACGCTCGACGGCGAGCCGGCGAAGTACACCGTGCGGCGCACCAACCGCGGGCTCGAGGTGCTCGCGCGGGTGCGCGGTGAGACCGGCGGCCGCCACGTGCTGGTGGTCAGGACGGACTGAGCTCCGGCGGATCGCTCACGCGCAGCACAAGGGTGGCGGCGCTACTTGATGACGGCGATGGTGTCCCCGGTGGCGACCGCGCCGCCCTCGGAGATGCCGAGCTCCTCCACCGTCCCCGCGGACGGGGCGGTGATCTCGTTCTCCATCTTCATCGCCTCGATCACGCAGACGAGCGCGCCCTCCTCGACCTCGGCGCCCTGCTCGACCAGCACCTTGAAGACGTTGCCCTGGAGCGGCGAGGTAAGTGTGTCGCCGGAGGCGCCGCCGCCTCCGGACTTGCGCTCGCGCCGGGGAGCCGGCCGGGCGGCCGGCGCGGCGCCGTTGGGGGTCAGCGCGTCGCCGTGGACCCTGACGTCGAAGCGCTTGCCCGAGACCTCGACGAGGTAGGTGCGCTCGACCTTCTCTCCCTCCTCGGCCTTCTCCGGCTTCGGCTGCGCGAGCTGCTTGAGCCAAGCCCTGTCCTCGATCAGGTCGCGGCACGTCTCGGCGTTCGCCCACTGCTCGGAGGCCATGATCGCCTTGTGGAAGGGGATCAGCGTGCGCACGCCCTCGATCTGGAACTCGTCGAGCGCGCGCAGCATCCGCCGGGTCGCCTTCTCGCGATCGGCGTCCCACACGATCAGCTTGGCCACCATCGGGTCGTAGA